>JBAUAY010000241.1:0-17304 GCA_049676235.1 Streptosporangiaceae bacterium | reverse complement strand
TCCCGCAGCGTATCCAACCTGGGATCATCGATCGGCACCGCGATCGCGGGCACCATCCTGGTCGCTGGCCTCGCCGACGCCAACCGGTCCTACGGGATCGCCATGATCGTCCTGGCATTCATCGGCCTACTCGGCCTAGGAGCAACCGTGATGCTGCCCAAGGCCCAACCCTCCCCGAAAACCGACACGCTGAGCCCGAGCGCCGGGCAACGCACCTGAAGGAACCAAAGCGGCCAGGTGCAGACACGTCGCGCAGATGACAGCAACGGTGACGGCGACAGCGCAGACACCGGACGATTCATGGCACCTTGGGATATGTCCGGCCTGAAAGGCGGGCGATCCACAGCAGGCGAACCGGTCGGTCAGGCCCTCAGCCGCTGGGAGCCACGCCGGGAGCCACCGGGGCGAACGACCTTCTTGGATTCCGGACGGCCATGAACAACGGGCAGGGACGCGCTCGAGGTCACGAACTGATCTGAACGGGCCTGGACGACCGCACAGGTACCTACGGATCACAAGGTTGGGATCAAGTCTCTCCGGCTGCCTCCGCTTACCCGAGTTCCCGTCCGTAATAGACGGCAACATGGGAGATGAGATCGCCAGCGAACTCGAAATGCTCGACGTTGGCAAAGCCCGGCCCAGTGAACTCGGCCGCCCGGTACCTGACCAGGGCATCGTGAGCGTCAGCACAGACATCCAGCAGCGTAAAGGACCGGATCCGCTCGTGCGGGGGCCAGCAACGTTCGAAGTACGCGGCCCGGTCGATCCGGTCGTCGTCAGGGCTGGTGAAGGTGAAGTCTGGGTGAAGGACCTGCTCGATGGCCGGACGGTCGTCGGTTTCATACGCCTGGTAATAGCGTCGTACCAGTTCCAGCCGGTCGCTAGGGCCTGACTCCATGTCGACTCCTTAACGTCGCGAGAGCGGGCGACGGACGCCCTCCGGTCCGCATCCACTGCCGATGAGTAAGACGCGCTGATGCCAGGCGATTCATCGCGCTTGCGCCGGCTGATGCCGAACCTGCTGCCAAGCCACCAGACAACGCCTGGCTCGCTGACCAGACTCAGACGCCACCAGGCGCCGAACACGCCGAAGGTGGCGAAACCGCGGAGACAGGAGCAGCCGGAACGGACCTGCCGGAACTCATCCATCGGCGAGCCGCTACGGTGACCATGACGGGGAGCAGATGATCCCAGCGGACGAGCGGCACAGGCTGACGCGGCGCGGCTTCTGGCTGGAGTACGCGAGCATGGCCTGGATGACGGTCGAAGCGGCGACTGCGATCACTGCGGGCATCGTTGCCTCTTCCATCGCGCTGATCGGTTTCGGCCTGGACTCAGTAATCGAGTTCTTCGCCGCCGCGATCGTCGTCTGGCAGCTACGCAGTGACAGCGACGAACGCGAGACCCGCGCGGTCCGCCTCATCGGCATCATGTTCTTCGTACTCGCCGCGTACCTCACCGCTGAAAGCATCCAGGCCCTGATCAGCCGCGCCAAGCCTGAGCAGTCCGTGCTCGGCCTGGCCGTGGCGGCGGCGGCCTTGCTCGTGATGCCATCGCTCGCATGGGCCAAGCAGCGCACCGGACAGGCCCTGAGCAACCGGACTCTCATCGCGGATGCTGCCGAAAGCGCCTTCTGCGCCTTCGCCTCGGGCGCGGCCCTGATCGGTTTCGGCCTGAGCGCCTGGCTGCGATGGTGGTGGGCTGATCCCGCCGCAGCACTCGCGATCGCCCTCCTGGCGGTCAGAGAGGGTCTTGAAGCGTGGGAAGACGACGGCGCAGAAACCTGACATCGGCCAGATACCTAGCTGGCCGAGAACGAGATTGTTACCACTACCGCTGACTACCACGACGGCCGACTCCAGTCGAGCCCGACGGCGAGGGCCAGGCCAAAGGCCAGGCCCGAATGGCACGCCGTGAACCTCCGCGCAAGCGCGGCTAAGTCGAAGTGGCAGGTAGCGTGCTGGTTATGGTTGCCCTGCTGCTGGTGGCCGTGTCCCTGGGCTTCTCGAATTTCGCTGCCGCCATGGGCATCGGGGTAACCGGGATCGATGGCCGGACCCGGCTGCGAGTCGGCGTGATCTTCGGGGCCTTCGAGGCGGGAATGCCCATTATCGGGCTGCTGCTCGGTCATAGCCTGGCATCTACCTTGGGGCACGCCGCGCACTGGATCGGTGCAGGACTGCTGATCGCCACCGGCCTGTACGCCCTGGCCCAGACCCTGCGCGGCCGGAACAGCCGCCAGCCAGGGGATCTCGCGGTAGAAACGGAAACGAGCCGATCAATCGGACAGGTGCTCGTCACCGGGCTGGCCCTGAGTATTGACAACCTGGCGGTCGGTTTCGCGCTGGGCACCTACCGTATTAGCGTCGTGGTAGCCGCCACGGTTATCGGCGCGGTGAGCGTCGCCTTGTCGCTGCTGGGCCTGGAACTGGGTAGCCGGATCGGCAGCCGGGCCGGGAGCAGAGGCGACCTGATCAGCGGCATCGTGCTGATAGGCGTCGGCATCGCAGTCGCCACAGGCGTCATCTAGAGCGCCGACGTGAGTAACCAAGCAAGTAACAACAGCCGTCCACGGCGACATGCGCCCCTTGACGCCAATGGGCCGTACGTCGCAGTTCATAAGAAGACTCACCTCACGCGCCGATATAAAATTTGGGATCGTCCGGGCAGTATCGGGCGGTTCGGGCTGAAATCAGCGCAGTAGCGGGCGCAAATACTAGGGATGGACGACGGACACGGATGCTCCCAGTCTCCTTGATCTTCACCAGCGGCGTTGCCAGCGGTGTCAACAGCTACGCAGCGGTGCTCGTGCTCGGCCTGCTGGGCAGGTTCGGGCACATCGCCGCGATACCGCAGGTGCTGGAGCGCCCGTCGGTTCTAGCGGCTGCGGCTGCGCTGTACATCGGGCAGTTCGTGGTAGGCAAAATCCCGATGCTGGACTCGGTATGGGACGTCGTCCACACCGCCCTGCGGCCAGTAGTCGGCGGCGCGGTCGGCGTCGTCATGGCCCAGCACGCACAAGCTAACTCGGCCGCGACAATCGCGGCGGCCGCGCTCGGTGGCGGGGCGGCACTCGCCTCGCACGTCGTCAAGACCAGCATGCGGGTTGGCATCAACGCGAGCCCCGAACCGTTCAGCAACATCATCGCCAGTCTCCTCGAGGACCTGGGCGTGGCCGGCCTGGTGTTGTTCGCCGTGTTCCACCCAGTCGCCGCGGCAACAGTCGCATCCGTGGCGCTGGCTGTCGGCATCGCTTTGATCGCACTGCTGGCCTCGCGGACTCGCCGGGGCTGGCACCGCCGACGGGCTGCGCGCGCCGCCGGCCAAGCGCAAGCGCCCAGGCCTCTGCCCCCGAAGGTCCTGCCTGGTGCACCTGGCCCAGGGCACAGCTAGCCGCCCTTTCAGTCAGGGCCATCCGGCAGGCGTCGTGGATGCGGCAGGTCCCCGTTTTCCTCGCTGGACACGGCCCGCACGTGGTGTCCGAGGCCGATGGTCCCTGACACAGAAGAGGTCACCCGGCGTGCTGGACTGCGCTACTTCTCGTCGGCGAAGTTGAGGCGCAGGGTCTCCCCGTTGGGGGAGCCACCTAGGGCAGCGGAGATCCGATCCCATGTCCAATCCGCAGCGCGAGCTTCACGCACCGCCACCCTGAGCGCGTTCTGCGCAGCCACGGGTCACGGCGATCCTGCGACGGGCGCGGCCGCGCGCTGAAGGTCCGCCGCACGTAGGCGGTAGCACAGCTCGACCAGAAGCAGGCCAGTCGCTGCCTGCACGATGGCCTCGCCGATACACCGGACGGCGATGAACGTGAGAACCGTCCCGGGCCGGTCCGGGTGCGGAACCTGCGATTCCAGCAAGTAAGTGAGGACCAGCGGCACCGTGCCGAGCAGCGCCACCGTCCAGAAATGCTGCCGGGCCAGCCCGGCGGACCGGCGCAGCGCACTGAAGACGGGTCGCCGCTCGATCTCGATGACCGGCCCGGTCACCGCGAATAGGGTAATCACGATCAGGCCCGGGATGATCAGCGCCGCTAGGCCGATGATGACAAGCAGGGCAACCAGCAGGTCCGCTCCGATCAGGCGACGCCACGGCAAATCCGCAGCAACCTGCCGGATAGAGGCCCGCTGCGAGGCCTGGGTGCCTTGCTCGGCGTCACCGACGATTCGGCACAGGAAGCCGGACAGGAACACGTCGCCGGAAGTAGCCGCGCCCGTGGCGCTCAGGCTGGTCACGAAGACCAGCGGCAGGTTCGTCTTGTCGACGAGGTCGTCCGCAAGGATGTCCAGCAGCGCCGTCACCACTGACACCACGATGGCCGCGGCGAGGATCCGCCAAGGATCGCGTATCGCTGCGCGTGCCGCGGCCACGATTGTGCCGCCAACAGGGATTGGCGCACGTGACGGGCGGCTGTCCGCCTCGCGCCGCCGCTTCGCCGCTGTCGTGCCGCCTGCTCCCGGTCTCCGCCTAAGGAAACGAACCACGGCACCACGCTATGCCATTGCCTTCCGCGGAAACGGTGGCTCATCGAGGGCCTGCTATTGCCATCACTGCCGCCGGGCGGCTGAGAGCCTTGTGCACGCAAGTAACCAGCACCGGGGATGAGCGAGTCGTGGATTCGCCTCGGCGGCACGAGCCAGGTAGGTCCGGCCGGGTACTGCGTGACGTGCTACGCCAGGCACAGGGTTAGCGGGCGACGTTGCTCGCCCTACGGGTCCTGCCGGGAGGTCAGCGGTGCGACCGGCCTGGATCGCCGGGTGCGAGTTTCCGCCACGTTCCCTGCTCGGGGTCGTATTCTTCGCGTCCGAACAGGTACATGTCGTCGCCGAGCAGGATGAGTGAGTAAGGGCTGGGACCTGTGCCGAGGACATGGCCATGGTTGTGGATGTCACCGGGCGGGGTCAGTGTCGCGACGTCACCGCGGTGCATGGCGCGGTCATCGGCCAGGCGCAGTTCGGCCCGGCCGTCGTCGTGGCGAACTGCGTCCCAGCGCTGGTGGGTCTCCACGCCGCGGACCGGGGCGACCCCGACCCAGCAATGGTGGGAGTGGGTGTAGGCCATGACCCCCTCGGGCCGGTGGAACAGTATCAAGCGGGGACCCCGGTCGGGCTGGACCAGCCATTTCCCTCCGGCTGACTCAGGGGGTATCTCCGCGATCAGCGGACCGAGATACTCCTCATCCCCGGCCAGCCCCACCAAGAACTGCCCCACCTGGTCCATATCGAGGATCTCGGCCGAACGCAGCTCCTCCAGCTGAGCCAGGAACTGCCGAAGCGGGCCCGGGAAAATGTCAGTACTCACCCTTCCGCCTCCAACCTACGGTCCGCCCCAGAACCGGCCAACGCGTGGTCCGCTCGGCTGACCATGCACCATGGCTGCGGTCCCTTCCTCGATGGCGCGTGCCCGAGCGCGCGGCCCGGGTCCACTATCCCGACTCAACCGCCCGGCCCAGGACAGGGCATCACCCACCAGGGATGAACACGTTATCCGTCACCCGCGGACCCGCCAGCCGCTCACCAGGATCTTTGCGCCTACCAGGAAGGACGTGAAGGAGTGGCAAGTCGACCTAGCCTGCTGACTTTCCTGTGAGCGTTGCGGTCCCGGTATTCTCTGCGCATGGCACGCAGCGAGGAGCGCGGGGTTACGCCTCAGGGCAAGGATTTTTCAGCCTGGTACAACGAGGTTGTCGCGAAGGCGCAGCTCGTCGACCGAGGTCCAGTCAAAGGCACGATGGTTATCCGCCCGTATGGATACCGCCTGTGGGAACTGCTGCAGTCCGAGCTAGACCGGAGAATTAAGGACACCGGTCATGACAATGCCTACTTCCCGCTGCTCATCCCTGAGTCCTATCTCCGGCGCGAAGCTGAGCATATCGATGGCTTTGCTCCGGAGTTGGCGGTCGTCACGTACGCCGGGGGGAAGGAGTTGGACGAGCCGCTTGTCGTGCGGCCGACGTCCGAGACCATCGTCGGCGAGATGATGGCCAAGTGGATCTCCTCTTATCGCGACCTGCCCTTGCTTCTGAACCAGTGGTCAAACGTGGTCCGCTGGGAGCTAAGGCCCCGGATGTTCCTTAGAACAACCGAATTCCTATGGCAAGAAGGCCATACGGCGCACGCGAGCGAGGCTGACGCGCTCGAGGAGACCATGCTTGCTCTCGGCTTTTACACTGAAGTAGCTCGCGATGTCGCCGCCCTGCCTGTTGTTCCGGGGGAGAAGACGCCTGGTGAGCGTTTCGCTGGAGCGGCACGGACATTCACCATAGAGGCGATGATGCGCGATGGCAAAGCGCTGCAGGCGGGAACGTCCCATTACATGGCGACAAACTTCGCCAAGGCGTTTGAGATCCAGTACACAAGTGATTCAGGCCGCCTTGAGCTATGCCATACCACATCCTGGGGAATGTCGACTCGGATGGTTGGCGCAGTGATCATGGCTCACGGTGACGATAAGGGTCTCGTTCTACCGCCGATGCTCGCCCCGTATCAGGTAGTTATCGTTCCGATCGGTCGAGGCGAACAGCTCAATCCCGTGCTTGTTGCCGCACAGGCTCTGACTGCTGAGCTTAGGCAGGCGGGCATTCGCTCTCACTTGGATGACCGAGTGCACCTGTCGCCGGGATTCAAATTTAACGATTGGGAACTACGTGGCGTGCCATTGCGCCTTGAGCTTGGACCACGCGACCTAGACGCAGGGACAGCCGTCATTGCCCAGCGCCTCGGCGTCGAAGGCAAGAGGACGATCCAGCTTGCTAACGCAGCGCCAACGCTCACCGCCATGCTCGATGATTATCAGAAGTTCCTACTTGAGCGGGCGACCGCCTTCCGCGACTCGAACACCGTTGTCGTTGATGACTGGCCCGCTTTCCAGCAAGCAGTCTCGACTGGTTGGGCGCAGGCGTTCCATTGCGGCAACCCAGGATGCGAGGACGACATCAAAGCCGAGACTGCCGCCACACCTCGCTGTGTTCCTCTTGATGGCAGACTCGAGGCCGGAACGTGCGTGCGATGCGATGGCCCATCAGCATACGGCAAGCGTGTGATCTTCGGGCGCGCTTACTGATGCCATTCGGACTTCGAAGGTGAGTCCTCCGGCACCGGGAGGCCCTTGGGCGCGCCGGAGTGCCGTACGGCTCCAGAGACAGCCCGCGTTGCAGCACCCGGACGGCATCCAGGTCGGCCGGGCCATCGCAGGCCCAGCGTCCCACGATCGTGGTCACCCTGAGTGGTCATGAGTAGGGTGCGCCCGAACCTGCTGACCATGAGCGCGGGTGTCGTTAATCCCTTGCCGGGCGCCATGCGCATCGCCGATGATGGCGGCCATGGCCACGACCCGGCGAGCCGATATGTTCACCGAGGACGGCAAGCCGTCTGACGACGACCCGCGTGAGAACGGGCCAAAGCTGGGCGGCGAGCGCGCCACGCTGGTCGAATCGCTGCGCTGTCAGCGCCTCACCTTGGAGATGAAATGCGCAGGTCTTGACGCGGAGGCCATGGCGCGGCGTTCTGTCGAGCCGTCGACGATGTCGCTCCTGGGGCTGGTGCGGCACCTGGCCGAGATGGAGCGTGCGACGTTCCGGGCGCTGATGGCGGGCCAGGACGCGCCCCGGCTGTTCGGCTCCGGCGACGGCCAGGGGAAGAAGGAGTCACGCCATGAGCTTCAACAACCTAGGCTGACCATGATCGGACCGCCTTCCGCCGGAGAACGGTGATGACTGAGCAAGCCGTCCGGATAGAGCAGTCGGGGCCAGTCCGCACCGTCTTGCTGCACCGCCCGGCCCGCCGTAACGCCGTCGACGGCCCCACCGCCAGCCAGCTGGCCGCAGCCTTCCGCGCGTTCGACGCCGATCCCGACTCCGCTGTGGCCGTGCTGCACGGTGCGGGCGGGGTCTTCTGCTCCGGCGCGGACCTGACCGCGATCGGCACCGAACGCGGTAACCGGGCCGCCCCTGACGGCGACGGGCCGATGGGTGTCAGCCGGTTGCGGCTGTCGAAGCCGGTCATCGCGGCGGTATCCGGGTACGCGGTGGCCGGCGGCCTCGAGCTGGCCCTGTGGTGCGACCTGCGGGTCGCGGATGAGACCGCCACCTTCGGCGTCTTCTGCCGGCGTTGGGGCGTTCCGCTGATCGACGGCGGCACCGTGCGCCTGCCCCGGCTCATCGGAACCAGCCGGGCGATGGACATGATCCTCACCGGACGCGCCGTCGACGCCCAGGAGGCGGCGGCGATCGGCCTCGCCAATCGCCTCGTACCGGCCGGTCAGGCCCTGGGCGCGGCGCAGGAGCTCGCGGCCCAGCTAGCCGCGTTCCCGCAGGTCTGCCTGCGCAGCGACCGCGCGTCGGTGCTGGATCAGGAAGGCCTGGACGAGACCGCCGCCCTGGCCTCGGAGTTTGCGCACGGGCGCGCGGCGCTAGCGGCCGAGACCATCTCGGGGGCCGCCCGGTTCGCGGCCGGCGCGGGCCGTCACGGGTCCTTCGGCCCCGATAGATCCTCGTTACCGGCTCCGGGCTACGGTACGTGCGCTGGCCTGACCGGGGTGAACGCACAACGATGCGCTCGGAGGGGCACGCTATGGCGCCGGGACGCCCCGTCGGCGCATGCTTGGTGTGGCGGATGGGCAAGGAGGCAGCATGATGGCGTCTGGGTATCTCCCTAATCCAGTGAGCTCCGGCGAGCTGATCGCGGAGCTTTCCGCCCGGGCGCCGAAGGTGGGCGCGAATACCGGGGTCTGGCCCGGTCTGACGATCTATCGGTTCACCAGCCCCGTCGGGCCGACCTGGGAGGAGATCCAGTCCCTGTCGCTGTGCATCGTGGCCCAGGGGCGCAAGGCGGTGACGGTCGACGGCGAGACCTACATATACGACCCGTTTCGATACCTGGTGCTGGGCAGCCACCTGCACTTCCAGGCGCAGGTCCTCGAGGCGTCCATCAGCCGGCCATTCCTGTCCCTCGTGCTGCAGATCGATCCGGCCCTGGTGCGCCAGGTGTCCAGCGACATGCTGGAGCGGCGCACGACCGTCTTCCGGTCACGCGATGCCGAGGCACTGCCCGTGCAGCCTGCCTGCGTCTCGGCCATGGATCAGGAGTTGCTTGGGGTGGTGATGAGGTTCCTGCACTCAGTGGGGACCGACACGGACCGGCGGGTGCTCGCGCCGCTGTACCTGCGGGAGCTGGTGTACCGGGTGATGCAGCGCGAGCAGTACGCGCGGCTGCTGGCCCTGGCGGCGGCCGAGTCGGCCAGCAATCCGGTGTCAGCGGTGCTTGAGTACGTGCGGGGGCACATGTCCGAACCGCTCACCGTCGCGGACATGGCGGACCTGGTCTGCCTGAGCCCGTCGGCCTTCGCGCACTTGTTCCGTGATGTCACCGGCCGCTCGCCCTACCAGTTCGTGAAGGAGATGCGCCTGGACCGCGCGCGGGAACTGCTCGTCGACGGCAACTTCACGGTGGCCCGGATCTCCAAGGAAGTCGGCTACGCCAGCGTCTCGCACTTCATCAGCGAATTCCGCGGTCGCTTCGGCGTGACGCCACGTGCCTACTACGACGCGCACGCCCTGCACAGCGAGCTGGGTACGCAGCGTGCCGAGGACGCCGGCGGCCGGGCCACGCTCGGATAGAAACCGGCACCTGGCTGATCCGCAACTGCTTCAGGATGGCGACCTGGGTCAGCAGGAATCCGATATGCCGAACGGAATGGGCAACAGCTCAGCAGGAAGCTGATATCGCCACCCGTAGATGTCGCGCCGCTGCGATGACACAGTAACCATCACGAAACACTCGGACAGGCGGTTACTGACCTGCGGAGGAGCGGCATGACCCGGATCGCGTACCTCGTCACCAGCGCACGCGAGATGACGCTCGCGGATGGAACGCCCCACCCGACGGGCTACTTCGCCGAGGAGGCGCTCAAGCCCTACGAGCGGTTCGTCGACGCCGGATTCGACGTCACGGTGATCACGCCCGACGGGAAACCGCCGTACGCGGACCCGTACGGGCTGTCGTGGTTCTTCCACTATCCCGACGCGGACAAGGACTACCTGGCCTCGGTGGTGCGTACCTTCGCCCGCGATGTCGACGACATCCGGCTGACCCTGCACCAGAACACCGAGCTCGGCCTGGCCGCCGCCCGCCGGGTGGCCGCGCTGCTGCAAGCCAGCGGCTACACCGCCGCCGATGCTCACCGGATCGTCAGCGCCGCCGCGAAGACCGCGTGGCGGCAGGACCGGCAGTTCGCTGACGTTCTCGCCGAGGAAACCTCGCCCGGGCTGACCCGAGAGCAGATCCAGCACGAGGTCGACGCGCAGCGGGCCGACAGCCAGCGGCTATCGGACGAGCGGCACCGCACGCTGCAGGAGATTCCCGGCTTCCAGCAGCCGGTCGCGCTGTCTTCGCTGACCGACGAGGAGATCGGCGAGTTCGACGCGGTCTTCGCACCGGGCGGCCACGGGCCGATGGTCGACCTGTCCGATAACCCCGATGTCGGACGCCTCCTCACCGTGCTGCACCGCAAGCGCGCTCCGATCGCCGCGCTGTGCCACGGCCCGGCCATGTTGCTGTCCGCGCCCGAGCGGCCCGACGGGCAGTGGCTGTTCGACGGCTACCGGATGACCTCCTTTACCGACGAGGAGGAGGACCAGACCGAGGCCGGCCTGCTCGGCCTGGAATGGCTACTGGACGTGGCGCTGAAGAACGCGGGCGCCGTCTTCGACGACGGTCCCTCGGCGTGGATCTCGCACGTCGTCGTCGACCGGAACCTCATCACCGGGCAGAACCCGGGATCGACCGAGGCGACCGCCGATGCGGTCATCAAGAAAATACGCGCCCCGGCCCGCCAGGCCGCATGAGCCGCCACGACTGCCCGCCACGCCAAGGGAGTGCCCGTCCGTGACCAGCCAGCCCCAGAGTGTCCTCACTAGCACGCCCACCCACACGGTGCAGGCGTTCCTGGATGCCTTCGCCCGGCACGACATCGACGCGGCCATCGCCGTCGCCGACCCGCAGGTGTCGGTCACCGTCCATCCGCTTGGCCTGCAGCAGGCCGGCCCGGACGCGCTGCGCCAGGTCCTGGCGGACCTGGTGCGCGGCTTCCCTGACCTGGTGATCAGCGTCAGCCGGGTCATCACCACCGGCGACGTGGTCACCGCGCTGTTCAAGGCCGAGGGCACGCAGTCCGCCGATTACGCCGGCGCCATCAACCAAGAAAAGCACCTGGACATCGACCAGGCCTGGCGGTTCGTGGTCGGCGGCGGCCTGATCACCGAGGTCACGGCCTACTGGTGCCAGGCCCAGCTGTACCGGCGCCTCGCCGTGAAGCGCTACGACGAGATCGCGATCGCCTGAGAACAAGGGGAGACCGACATGACCGAAGTGAGCCAGCATCTCCGCACCGCCGAGTCCGCGGCCGCGGTCGTGACTGAGTTCTTCGACCGGTACCGCGAGCATGACGTCGAGGGCATGACCGACCTGTGCTCGATCAACGCCGACTTCTCTTACGTGCCGGTCGAGGTGTGGGGCAAGCAGCGGGTCGTGCGTGGTGACGGCAAGGTCGGCACGGTCGGCAAGCCGCTGTGGACCGGGCTGATCGCCTCGTTCCCTGACCTGTCCAACACGGTGCACACCATCACCAGCAACGACGACGGCGACGTGGTCGCCCAGGTTGACATCGGGGGCACCCAGCAGCTGGCCTGGGGCCTGATCACCCCGGCGGGCCAGCACTACCGCGAGCCGCACCTGTTCATCTTCGGAGTCGGACCGGACCTGCTGATCGACAGCATCACCGCTTACTGGAACGACGCCGACATCAGCCAGCAGCTCGGCCACACCGAAGTCGACTGACCGAAGGGACCATCCGATGGCATTGCTCAAACGAGAAGAATGGCAGGGCTTTGTCCGGGACGTGGACTGGTCCTACAGCTACGTCGACGACGAGGCCGTCTTTCCCGAATGGCACAGCGGCACCGGCAAGGTCCCCCGCGAGGCCTGGCAGTCATGGGAGGAAAGCTACAAGGTCAGCTACCCGGAGTACGTCGCCACCCAGCGGGAGAAAGAGTCCGCGGCGTACGCGGTGAAGGCCGCGCTGCAGCGCTCGCCCGCGTTCGACAGCCTGTCGGAGGGCTGGAAGTCCGCGACCAAGATGCACTTCGGCGGCGTCGCCCTGGTCGAATACGCCGCGGTGCTGGCCGAGCTCAAGATGGCCCGGTTCGGGCTGAACGGCTCGTGGCGGAACATGGCCACCTTCGGTCAGCTCGACGAATTGCGGCACGCTGCGATCACCACGTTCTTCGGTCACGAGTTCGTCGGCAAGGACGCGCAGTACGACTGGACGCAGAAGGCGTTCCACACCAACGACTGGGTGGCGATCTCGCTGCGCAACCTCTTCGACGCCATGATGACCTCGTCCAACGTGGTGGACATCGCCATCGAGCTGCCGCTGACCTTCGAGACCGGGTTCACCAACCTGCAGTTCGTGGCGCTGGCGGCGGACGCGCTGGCGTCCGGCGACGTCAACTTCGCCAACATGATCTCCTCGATCCAGACCGACGAGGCGCGGCACTCCCAGCAGGGCGGCCCGACGCTGGAGATCCTGGTCGAGCACGATCCGGTGCGGGCCCAGTGGGTGGTCGACAAGGCCTTCTGGGGGTCGGCCCGCGCGTTCGCCGCGCTCACCGGGCCCGCCATGGACTACTACACCCCGCTCGAGCACCGCAAGCAGTCCTACCGGGAGTTCATGGAGGAGTGGATCATCGACCAGTTCGTCCACACCCTCGAGCAGTACGGGCTGAAGAAGCCGTGGTACTGGGACGAGTTCATGCGGGGCCTGGACATCTGGCACCACGGGCTGCACATGGGCCTATGGTTCTGGCGGCCGACGATCTGGTGGCGGCCGATGGCGGCGGTCAGCCAGGACGAGCGCGCGTGGCTAGCGGAGAAGTACCCCAACTGGGAGAAGGTCTTCGGCGACAAGTGGGACGTGATCATCGACAACGTCAACTCCAACAACATGGAGGCGACGCTGCCGGAGACGCTGCCGTGGCTGTGCAGCACCTGCCACCTGCCCGCGTGCAACGCCACCCAGTCCCGTAACGGGACCTGGCGAGTCCGGGACATCCCGCTCAGCTACGACGGCCGGACCTACCACTTCTGCACTAACGCCTGCCGGCAGATCTTCTGGAAGGACCGGGACAACGTCAACCACGAGACGCTGATCGACCGGTTCCTCGCCGGGCAGATCCAGCCGATGGACGTCGGAGGGATCCTCGGTTACATGGGCCTGACGCCCGACGTGATGGGCGACGACCCGGACTACGAGGCGTGGACCAAGGACTACGCCGGCCGTCCCGCCGAGGGCATCGCGACGGCGGCGCAGGCATGAGCGCGGCCCAGGACCTCGAAGTGGAAGACCGCGCGCCGCAACTGGTCCCGCTGAACGCCATCTTCGCTACCGATTTCGTGCAGATCCTCGTGCCGGTCACCACCGCGAACACCATGGCCGAGGTGGCCGCCGCGGTGGCCCACCACGTCGAGGGCAAGCGGGTGCGGGCGCTGCCCTACGACAAGGTCGTCATCTACCAGGGCGAACGGCTGCCAGCCGAGATGACCGTCGCCGCCGCAGGAATCAAGCCGCTCGATCACGTCACGGTCGAGTACGACATCCCGGAGCGGTCATGAAGAACCCGGTGGGCCCCGTGCTGCGGATGGGCGACGAAGTCGAGCAGATCATCGCCGCGATCGAGGACGACAATCCGGACACCCATATCGAGGTCATCGACCGCGGTGCCTATGTCCGGGTACAGGGCGAGGACCAGATCACGGTGACCCAACAGACGCTGCGCCGGTACCTCGGCGCGGACTACGAGATCAGGTCGTTCGGCGGGATCATGTCGGCGTTCAGTGGCCTGGTGGTCAACACGAGCGACGCCATCACCTGGCAGAGCATAAGCCGGCACAAAGCCGATGAGAAAAGCAGGGCCGAGGAGAAGGCGGTGACGGCATGACCGAGACCCCCGCGCGCAAGCCCCGCCCGCGCCGCACCTTCAGTACGTTCGGCGACGTGCGCAAGATGCCGAGCGAATACGAGATCGTCACCCATGCGCAGAATTGGACGCTCCGGCATAACCGGGCCGCGACCTTCGAGCAGAATCCGTCATCGGCGCCCAACCTGTGGTTCCTGACCTACCGGGAGAACTCGCCGCTGCAGGCGGAGAACTGGGACGCCTACCGCGATCCGGACGCGCTGACGTACAAGGCCTACGTCAACCTGCAGGCCGAGGCGGAGGCCAAGGTACGCGGCGTGCTCGAGGCGCACGCCGAGGCGGGCGCCGATACAGCCCTGGACGCGAGATCGGTGGCGCTGCTCGGCCACCTGTTCACCCCGTCGCGCTATCTGTATCACGGGTTCCAGCAGGTAGAGGCCTACATCGGGTATATGGCGCCGAGCTCCTACATCACGAACGCGGCCGCCTTCTCGTCGGCGGACTTCCTGCGCCGCGTGACGACGATTGCCTATCGCACGAGGGAGCTGCAGATCGCCAGCCCCGACTCGGGCATCGGCTCGGCCGAGCGCTCGCTGTGGGAAATGGACGACGGCTGGCAGCCGGCCCGCAAGGCGATCGAGTACGCGCTGGTCAGCTACGACTGGGGCGAGGCGTTCACCGCGCTCAACCTGGTCCTGGGCCCGACCCTGGATGACGTGCTGCTCACCCAGCTTGGCCAGGTCGCCCGGGGCAACCAGGACGACCTGACCTGGCTGATCACTTCCTTCCTCGCCGAGGACTCCAGGCGCCGGGGCCGGTGGAGCCGGGCCCTGGCCGACCTGGCCATGACCCAGCGCCCGGGAAACCGCGCCGCGCTGGGCAAATGGGTCGCCCGCTGGTCCGCGCTCGCCGACGACGCGGCGTTGGGTCTCGGGAAGATCCTCGAGACGGCGCCGGGGAACGGCGTGCGGGCGGCTGACGTCGCCGCGCACGCGAAGGCGGCCCGGGAACACTATCTCGAAGGGCTGCTTGATCCGGGCAGCAGCAACGGGGCGGCGCAAGCGGGCTGATATGGAGATCGCGATGACCGCGCGATGGCGGGAAACGATCAACCTCGAGGACCTGTGGGAAGGCGACATGAGCGCGGTCACGGTCGACGGCGAGACCGTGCTGCTGGTCAATATCGACGGCACCGTCCGCGCCTACTCCAACCGGTGTCCTCACCAGGCGTCGGCGCTGGACGAGGGTGACCTGGACGGTGAGACGCTGACCTGCGCCAAACACCTGTGGGAGTTCAATGCCACCACCGGCTGCGGCATCAATCCCGACGACGCGCGGCTGACCGGCTTCGGCTGTCAGGTCGGCGACGACGGCACCATCTACGTGGACATCGGCCGTTGAGCAGACCGTGGCGGCTTCGCCGGTTCGGCCCGGAGTGAGGACAGTGCAAGTGAGGAACAGCGCATGAGCACGACACTCGCCGCCGAATGGCACGCTGAGGAACCGCGGCTGCGGGTCACCGAGGGCGACGCCCGCGCCGCGCTGCGCGCCATCGCCGGCCGGCCTGTCATCTCCGCCCGGGCCCGGCTGCGCTTCGGTCCCGGCCGAACCTGCGAATCGGTCGCCCGGCTGCTGGACCGGGTCATCGTGCAGGCGGAAAACGCGGGTCTCGACCCGCAGATGCTGGTCGTGGCCGACGGCAGCGCGCAGGCGGCGGAGGACATCATCCGGGTACGCCGCAAAGCCCATGGCATCGCGGACTGGATCCACAGCCCGACCTGCCGGGTGACGATCGTGCTGCGTCCGGCCGGCCTCTACGCGACCGCCGGAATGGACGTGCCCCGGCCGCCCCAGTCGACCGAGCCCCCCGTTCCCGCTGCCTCGCCCGCCGATGTCCCCGCGGAACCGGCCGGGGAGCACGCCATCGCCGTCCGCGAGGCGCTGTTCGACGTCATCGACCCGGACCTGGGCGTGAACATCGTCGACCTCGGCTTCGTCCGGGCCGTCTCCTTCGAGGGGCGGACCGCCGTCATCACCATGACCCTCACCTCCGCGGCCTGCCCGGTGACGGGTGTCATGGCGGACCAGATCCGCGCCGGACTCGCCCCGCTCAGCGGCATCGACGAGGTCCGGATCGACTGGCGGTGGATACCGGCCTGGCAACCCGCCGACATTACCGACAGCGGCCGCGAGCAGCTGCGCGCCATCGGCTTCACCATCTAGCCCGCCGCCCCGGCCCGCTCGCGCTGCGGGACATCGGCGGTCCCGGGCACCCGGCAAGACATCTGGCTGGCGCGATGAGCAGGCCGGTCCGGCCACCGCGGCGCCGCCAGGCCGCGGCTCTCCGCGGGGACGCCGACCGGGGCGGATCTCACCGCGGGCATCGGGAGCAATGTAGGTACCGAACGGCCCGGCGCCGGGCCCGTATGCCCGGGAGCGCCCGGATGCCCGGAGGCGCCCGGATGCCCGGGAGCGCCCGGAAGGCGGTCCGCAGCGGATGCCGGCGGCCTGCGGTCCGCCACAGTCACCAGCCTGAACCGTCCCGTCGGCTCCGTCATGGCGTGCTGGCAGCGGAACTGGCAGCTCACGCATCCGCCGGCTGCCGCCCGGCGGCGGCGGGCGGACCTGAAGGTCACGAAGGCCAGCGCCGCAACGCCGGCCGCGCCGACGGTGGCCAACGCCACCGCCGTCATCAGGGCCGCGGTGTTAAAGAAGTGGCTGACGGGCACAGCGAACACCAGCCATGCCACGAACACGAGGGCCGCCAGCCGGCTCGCAGGGCGGGCATAACAGACCATGGTCAGCCTCTCTTCGCTTGCTTGCCTCGAGGGTGGCCGTGCGTGGTTGCCGTCCTTCCTGCATCGCTCAGCTGGGCGGAAAAGTCAAGACCCAGTGTCGACCGGATGTGAGCGCAGCGTGATGAGGGCCAGCAGGCCGGCCGCCAGCGCCAGCCCGGCTGAGAGGTAGAGCGCCGCGTGCAGGCCGTTGTGGAAGGCCGTGTAAGCCGCGCCGATTACCTCCTGGACCAGCTTCCCGAACCCCGAGTAAGCGGTCGTGTTCTTCGGGATCTGGCCGGTCTCGATGGCGTTGAGGACCAGGCCCTGGAAGGCGACCGGCACGCCGAGATGATTCATCTGCGTGATGAGGCTGGCGTGCAGCTGTGAGTACACCAGCGAGCCGAGCACCGCGACCCCGGTGACGGCACCTATCTCCCGGCTGGTGTTGCTGGCCGATGCGGCCATGCCGGAACGTTCAGGCGGCACCGCGGCCAGCACCGCCGACGTGATCGGCACCACGGTGGTGCCGATGCCGATCCCGGCCAGCCCGAGCGCCAC
>JBAUAY010000240.1:0-3453 GCA_049676235.1 Streptosporangiaceae bacterium | reverse complement strand
CCTGACCCACCTCACCAAGGCGCTGGGCTCGGCCCCGGCGCAGGTGCGGCCCATGCCGGTCAACGAGAGCGATCTGGTGGCCGCGGCCGCCAGCTACGCGGCCTTGCTGCCCGAGCACTTCGATCTCGTCCACCTGGGTCTTGGCCCCGACGGGCACACCGCCTCGCTTGTACCGGGCGATCCGGTCCTGTCGGTCACCGATCGCCTGGTCGCCCTCACCCAGCCGTACCAGGGGCGGGTACGGATGACGCTGACCTATCCGGCGCTGGCGCGGGCCCGGCAGATCCTCTGGCTGGTCACCGGCGAGGATAAGAAGGAGCCGCTGGCGCGGCTCCTGGCCGGCGATACGACGATCCCGGCGGGCCGCATCGAGGCCGCCGCCTCCCTGGTGATGGCCGACCGTGCGGCGACCTGAGGACCCGATGGCGGGTCGGCTAGACGGTCCGCGGGGCATCGAGCGGGAGAAGCAGGTCGCCGCGGAGGCGGCAGCGGAACTGGTCGAAGACGGCATGACCGTCGGGCTCGGCACCGGCTCGACGGTGGCGTTCCTGCTCCCGGCCCTGGCCCGTCGGTCGCTCGACATCCTCTGCGCCGCCACGTCGCCGCGCACCGAGCACGCCGCGCGCGAACTGGGCCTGCGGATCGAGGACGTCGCGAGCATCGACCGGTTCGACCTCACCATCGACGGCGCGGACCAGGTCGCCCCGGACGGCTGGCTGGTCAAGGGCGGCGGCGGCGCGCACACCCGGGAGAAGATCGTCGCTGGGGCCGCGGACCGGTTCGTCGTGATCGTCGACTCGACCAAGCCGGTCCGGGCCCTGCACCGCCCGATCCCCCTCGAGCTGCTCTCCTTCGGGCTGCGCGCGACAATGCGCCGGGTCGCACCGGCCTCGCTGCGCGACGTCCCGCTCAGCCCCGACGGCGGCGTTATCGCGGACTACCACGGGCCGGTGGATGATCCGGCGGCGCTGGCCGCCCGGCTGTCGGCGACGCCCGGGATCGTCGAGCACGGCCTGTTCCCGCCGGAGATGGTGGCGACGGTGCTCGTGGGCCGGGGTGAGTCAGTCGACCGGACCGACTTCGAGCATTCGTGGTCCAGCTCTTGACCTCATCGGACCAAACTGCCCGAACCAAATTGGAGGCAACATGGCCCCGCCGATTCGACTGTTCCTCGCCGATGTCGACGGCACGCTGGTCACCCAGGACAAAGTCCTCACCGATCGGGCCATCGCCGCGGTCGCGAAGCTGAGGGAGGCCGGGATACTTTTCGCCATCACCAGCGGCCGCCCGCCCCGCGGCATGTCCATGCTCATCGAGCCGCTCCAGCTCACCACGCCGATCGCGGCCTTCAACGGCGGCGTGTTTGTCCGCCCCGACATGTCCGTGATCGAGCAACAGGTCATCCCCGACGACGTGACG
Source organism: Streptosporangiaceae bacterium (assembly GCA_049676235.1). GTDB lineage: Bacteria > Actinomycetota > Actinomycetes > Streptosporangiales > Streptosporangiaceae > Palsa-504. The sequence continues at coordinate 2,034 of JBAUAY010000240.1, read as the reverse complement.
CCGACAGTGATCGAGCTGCTGGGCACCCACGATCTGGACGTGTGGATCTACCGGGGCGCAGACTGGTTTATCCGGGATCCGAAGGCACCTCACGTGGCCCGCGAGACCTGGACGGTCAAGTTCGACCCGACGCTGACCGACAGTTTCGCCTCGGTGTCAAGCGGAGTGGCCAAGATCACCGGGGTGAGCGATGACAACGACGCGGTCCAGAAGGGCGTGGACGCGGTACGCGAGCGCTTGGGCGACCACGTGTCGGCGGCTAGGTCTCAGCCCTACTACTGCGATGTCACCAATCCCAACGCCAACAAGGGCGCCGTGACCAAATATCTTTCCCGGACCTACCAGATCCCCCCCGAGCAGATCGCCACGATCGGCGACCAGCCCAACGACGTGCTCATGTTTGCCCAGTCCGGGCTCAGCATCGCCATGGGTAACGCGAGCCACGAGGTCCAGGAAGCCGCCCGCCGCGTCACCACCTCCAACGAGGACGAGGGCTTCGCCAACGCGGTAGAGCGGTTCATCTTGTCCTGAGTCTCACCAGCTCTGCCCGAACGGTACGTGGTGTTACGGTCCTGGTACCGTCATGCAGCTCGCATAAGCCTGCTCCCGTGGTTCGGGTGTGATGACGCTCACGAACCCGGTACGAGCTGCTGGCCGCCGTCGATGTCGTAGGTCGCCCCGGTGACCGCCGTGTTGATCATCAGGTGCACGGCGAGCGCGGCGATATCGGCCGGCCCGACCACGCGCCCGATGGGCAGCGTGGCCCGGAGTTGGTCGCGGCGCGCCTCCAGGTCGTCGCCGAGCAGCCGGCCCGACAGTGGCGTGTCGATGAAGCCGGCCGCGATGAGGTTGACCCGGATCGGCGCCACTTCGACCGCCAGGTTGCCGATCAGGGCGGGCAGCGCGGCGTTGAACGCGGCCATGAGCGACAGGCCGGGTCCCCGCCTGCCGTCGTCGGTGCCGCTCATGAACAGCAGCGTGCCGCCCGGCCGTACCCGCCCGACAGCGTGCCGGGCCACCTCGATGGCCAGCCATAGGTGGCCGTCGAAATCGCTGATCACCCGCGCGTGGTCCAGCTCGGCCAGCGGCGCGTAGTACGGGCCGGGGCCGGTCACCATCACGTGATCGATCGGCCCGGGCAGGTCGGCGAAGAACCGCCCGAGGGCGGGCGTGTCGGTGGCGTCGAAGGCCGCGACCGCGTGCGCGCCGACGTCGGCCGAGGCCTGCTTGAGGTGTTCGGCGTTCCGGCCCGTCAGGATGACCTCGGCGCCGTCGGCGCGGGCCCGGCGGGCGGTTTCCAGGCCGATGCCGGCGCTGCCGCCGATCACGACGACGGTCTGCCCGGCCAGTTCCGGTTCGCGGGTCATGAGATTACCTCCTGGGTTAGGACGGGTTTGGCGCGGCCGGCGCCGGGTGCCCTCGACACGATGCGGTGACCGCTGGCGCGGTGGCCGATGTCTGGGTGTCTCATGGCGATGCCTTGACCTGGCTGCGCAGCGCCTTCAGCGCGGCCACGTAGATCTCCGAGAAGGTAGGGAAGGGCTGGATGACATCGCGTAGCACCGCCAGCGGCACCTCGGCCCGGATGGCCAGCGTGGCCTGCTGCAGCCATTCTCCGGCCTCGGGACCCAGCGCGTAGGCGCCGGTCAGCCGGTCACCGTCGGACAGCAGGGTCAAGAAGCCCGTGGACTGGGCGTCGCGGGTGTACGTGGCCATCTTGGCCACCTCCGAGATCGGCACGGTCGCGCTGAACGGGGCCTGCGTGGCGCCGACCGCGGCCGCCTGCGGGTCGGTGTAGACCACGGCCGGAATGGCCTCGTAATGGGCCTCGCGCGGTTCGCCCAGGATGTTGGACGCGACGACCTCGCCCTGGTACTTGCCGACGTGGGTCAGCAGCCGGATGCCGGTGCAGTCGCCGATGGCCCACAGGCCCTCCCCGGCGCTAAGGTGCGCGTCGACCGCGATGCCGTGCGGGCCGGCCGTGACGCCGACCGTGTCCAGGCCGGCGGGCACCCGCGGGCGCCGGCCCGTGGC
>JBAUAY010000239.1:0-4110 GCA_049676235.1 Streptosporangiaceae bacterium | reverse complement strand
GAAGGCCTCCCGGCCCAGGTCGTGGCGGCTCAGGCCCTCCTTGGCGAGCTCACGCTCCACCACGTTCTGGGTGGCGATCCCGGCGTGGTCCATGCCCGGCAGCCACAGGGTGTTGAAGCCCTGCATGCGGCGCCGCCTGACCAGCGCGTCGATCAGCGTGTGGTCCAGCGCATGGCCGATGTGCAGCGAACCGGTGACGTTCGGCGGCGGGATGACAATGCAGAACGGGGGAGCGTCCGATTGCGCGTCCGCGGTGAAGTAACCTGCCTTCTCCCAGCGTTCGTAGCGCGGCCCCTCCACCTCGGCGGGCGCGTACTGGGAAGGTAGCTCGATGGGCAAATTGGGGTCGGGTCTGCTCACGACAGGTGAGTCTACGGCCTGCGGAGCGCTTGACTCGCCGGTTATCCACGCTGGCCTGCACGCGAGCGCCGGCCAGCGCCGGTCAGGAGGACCGGACCTCGACCGAGTTCCTGACCTGGAGAGCGAGCGTGGCCGCACCCGGGTACTTCACCGGAACCGCGCCCACGGTGTATTCGACCTCGCCGAAGGTGGTCTTGGTGACCCACATGCACTCGCTGGCCGCTGATCCGCTCGAGGTGTTGTAGCCGCACAGCATCTTCCCGCCGTGCGGACCCGCGGGCACCGCGCGTGAAGACTCGAGCTTGGCCTGCTCCAGCTTGATCACGGCGGCCGGGTTGAACGTGCCGTCGTACGCGACGACGACCATGCCCTTGTACCCTGCCGACGCGATAGACGTAACAGACGTCAGGTTGTAGATGCCGACCACGTTTTTACCCGGTTGGCCAGCTCCCTGAGTCTTTATCTTCGCCACGATGGGAGCCGACTGCTGCAGGGCGGCAGCGGTGTATTGCGTGGTCGCTGCCTTGTTCAGCGGATACGAGCCGACACTGGCCGCCTGGGTGACGACGTAGCTGCTGGTCCCGTTCGGGCCGGCGGCCGTGGTGGCGCCGGTACTCGGCGTGGAGGAGCCAGCGGCCGCGTCGTTCGCGCCGCTCTTGGTCAGGTGGATGACGAGGAGCACGATCACGACCACGCCGACGACGGCCGCGGCCAGGTACAGCCCCATCCGCGCCCCGGCGAGTGGCTGAGATGACCGCGGGCCAGAACGCGGCGGGCCCGAGCGCGGCCGGCGCCCGCGGCCCGCGGCTTCGCCATCGTCGTAACCCGGACCGGCCGGCTGCTCGGAGCCCTGCTGGCCGTAGCCACCCTGGCCGTAAGGATCCTGGATATACGGATCCTGGGCGTACTGGTCCTGGGCGGCGTACTGGTCCTGGGCGTACGGGTCCTGGGCGGCGTACTGGTCCTCGGCGCCGTACTGGTCCTGGGCGTACTGGTCCTGCGAGTAGCCATCCTCGCGGGTGCCGGGCGCGCCGAAACCACCCGGCTCGTAGCCATCCGCCGCGTAGGTGGCCTGGCCATTCGGCGCCTCTTGGGCGCTCGGGCTACCTGGGGTACCTGAGAGGAAGCCATTCTGGCCGTAACCCGGCTGGGCGCCATAAGCCTGCGTGACGCCCGGGTCCTGGCCGAACCCGTTCTGCCCGTAGCCGTTCTCGCCGAAGCCGTTCGGCAGGTAGTCGGCGGGTTCTGATCCCCGCTGCGGGTACCCCTCGGCCTGGTAGTCCTGGCCCATCCGGGATTGGTCTGCCTGCCCACCGAACCCGCCCGGCGCGAAACTGCCAGGGTCGGATGCCTGCTGGCCGTAAGGCGACTGGCCGTAGCCCGGCTGGGCCCCGTATCCCTGATCGGAACCTGGCTGGCCAGCCGGGCCGCTCGGGATGAAGTTGTTCCGGCCGTAGCCTTGGCCCGGCGGGGACGTCGGCCCGTACCCCGGCTCGCCGCCCACGCCCGGGCCAGAGCCAGCCCGGGCCCCGTAAGCCGGCGACCCGTAGCTCGGCTGGTCGCTATAGCTCGGCTGATCGCCGTAGCCCGGCCGGTTGCCATAGCTCGGCCGGTCGCCGTAGGCGGGCTGGTCGCCAGCCTCTGACCAGCCGGAACGAGATGGGTCGTCCGCACCGTAGTGACGGTAAGCCCCGGTCGCCTCCTCGCCGTAGCCGGCGATTTCCTGCGAGGCGGATCCGAAGGCGCGCCGCGGACCGGAGCTCAGCGGGTCCTGCGGACCGGAGTTCAGCGGGCGCTGGGGACCCGACGGGAGGGAGCCGAACGTGCCGGGTGCATCCAGCGGGCTCAGGGTGCCTTGTGGCCCCTGGGCGGGCGGCGAACTCAGCGGGCCGGGGCTCACGCTGCGCGAGGGACTCGCGCCGAGGGGATCCTGCGGCCCGGAATCGAACCCGAGCTCGTCCGGGGGCCGTTGCCCGTAGCGGACCATCTGCCCGGCACCCGATCCTGACCCGAGGCTCGGCTGCGGGCTGGTCCCCGGCCCGTAACCTTGCTGGCCGTAACCTTGCTGGCCGTAAGCTTCCTGGCCGTAGCCCGGCTGCTGTCCGTAGCCCGATCTCTGGTCGTATTCGCCCGCCGCCTGGTCGTAATTTTGCGCCTGATCGTAGCCCGGCAGGCCTCTTCGCCCGGCGCGAAGCCTGCCGTCGCCGCCTCGCGCGGCGCGGTGGCTGCCGGCCGGCTCGCCTGGCTGATAGCCCTGCTCGTCAGGGCCGCCGGATTCGTCGGGCTCCTGAGGTGAATCCCAGCTGCCCGTAGGAGCATCCCAACCACTCATCTGTGCTCAATTCCCCGTCGCTACGGAAGACGGCTGCCTTGTCAGCGTCCGAGATCCTGGCGTGAGCGGGAACCCCGCCAGATACGGCAATATCCAGTGAGGCTACAGGCGAATAACGATGATCATGGGCAATACACCCAAAGTCGACGTCAGTTGGACTAGACCTTTACGGTATGAATCCGCAGGCCGACTCGGGGTGTCCGAACGCCTTTACGACGGAACCCATGCCCCGCAGCCCGGAGCCTCGTCCGCTCAGGCGGACTTCTCGCGCGGAGTACGCCGCGATATGTCCCTGGGGACGATCGTCGGGTTGACGTTCTCGAGCACGGCCTCGCGCGTTATCACGACGCGCTCCACGTCCTTGCGGCTCGGCACCTCATACATCACCGACTGCAGGACCTCTTCCAGGATCGCGCGCAACCCGCGCGCGCCGGTGCCGCGCAGGTTCGCCTGGTCGGCGATGGCCTCCAACGAGTCCGGGGTGAACTCCAGGTCCACGCCATCGAGCTCGAACAGCCGCCGGTACTGCTTCACCAGGGCATTGCGCGGCTCGGTCAGGATCTGGATGAGCGCGTCCCGGTCCAGGTTGTGCACGCTGGTGATGACCGGCAGCCGGCCGACGAATTCGGGGATCATCCCGAACTTCAGCAGGTCTTCCGGCATCACCTCGCCGAACTGGTCGGTGTTCGCGTTCCTGACCCGCAGGACCGCGTTGAAGCCCATCCCGTTGTGGCCCGAGCGCTGCTCGATGATCTTCTCGAGGCCCGCGAACGCGCCGCCGCAGATGAACAGCACGTTGGTCGTGTCGATCTGGATGAACTCCTGGTGCGGGTGCTTGCGTCCGCCCTGCGGCGGCACCGAGGCCGTGGTGCCCTCGAGGATCTTCAGCAGCGCCTGCTGCACGCCCTCCCCCGAGACGTCACGGGTGATCGACGGGTTCTCGCTCTTGCGGGCGATCTTGTCGATCTCGTCGATGTAGATGATGCCGGTCTCGGCCTTCTTGACGTCGTAGTCCGCCGCCTGGATCAGCTTCAGCAGGATGTTCTCGACGTCCTCGCCGACGTAGCCGGCCTCGGTCAGCGCGGTCGCGTCGGCGATGGCGAACGGCACGTTGAGCAGCCGGGCCAGCGTCTGGGCCAGCAGCGTCTTGCCGGACCCGGTCGGGCCGAGCAGCAGGATGTTCGACTTGGCCAGCTCGACGCCGTCCTCGCCGGGCCGGTTGTCACCGCCGGACTGGACCCGCTTGTAGTGGTTGTAGACGGCCACGGACAGGGCCTTCTTGGCCTTCTCCTGGCCGATCACGTAGGCGTCGAGGAACTCGTAGATCTCCCGGGGCTTGGGCAGGCTGTCCCATTTGAGCTCGGACGGCTCGGCCAGTTCCTCTTCGATGATCTCGTTGCACAGGTCGATGCACTCGT
>JBAUAY010000238.1:0-10280 GCA_049676235.1 Streptosporangiaceae bacterium | reverse complement strand
GCGCTTCCAGGTCGGTTTCCCTGGTCAGCCGCCGGACCGTCGGGAGGATCTGCGCGTCCACGCCGAGCCGGGCCAGTTCGGCGTCGCTGACGTCGGCGAACAGTTGTCTTCTGGTGGCATCGGCGGGTGGCTGCAACTGCTGGATGGCGTCCTCGTCGCGGACTTCCAGGATCCCGAGCGCCCGGTTGACGCTGAACCGGCGGCTGGTCGCGTAGGCGTTCGCCTTGTCCTGCGGCAGAACCGTGACCAGGCAGTACGTGTCCGCGGTCGGCCCGCTTTCCGGGACCAGGACCACGGCGTGCCAGCGGCTGTCCACCGGCAGGATGCGGATCCGGTCGTCCCGGCTGTGCGGCGGCTTCTCCAGCTGCAGCCCCGGCTGAGCGTGCCGGGCGAACCGGGCGATGGCCACGTCGACGGCGCCCTGCACATCCCTGTCCAGCTTGGCGTATTCAGCCAGGAAGCCTTTGGCGATCGCCAGCCGAGCCACCGGTTGTGTCCTCCCCTACCCAGCCGTTCCCTAGCTGGCTCTGTCCAAAAGGGGCATGTTAGACCGTCTGGCACCGCGCGCGATAGCGAAAGAAGGATAATTTCAGCATTCCCCGCCAGTTGCGGTGCTGTTCGTCGAAACGCCAGCCGCGGGCCAGGCACGCCTGCCGTACCTTCTCACGGGGGAATTCACCCCGCAGGTCCATGACCGTATCCGTGCCTTTGATGGTCAGCCCGAGCACCCAGACCCGGCTCATGGCCCCGCGGTGCTCCATGACGAAGGCAAGCTCATCCCCCGACTGGCGCGACAAGGCAGAGACCCGGCCGCCGGGCTGCACGTACCTGATGGCGTCCTCGGTGATCTCCAGGCGCCGGCGAGGAGTCCGGCTCATCCTGATCCAGCCCACGATCAAGAACACCAGGACGGCGCCGAACACGACCACGCCGACCACCCGTCCGGTCGAGGTCTGCGCGCCGGTAACCAGTCTGAACAATGTTATGGCGAAGGCCACGACTATGAAAGCCAAAACTATATTGCCCTGCCGGCGCCTCTCGACGAGGATAGTAGCTTCCCGATCCGGGGCTTGGCCTCGGCTAATCCCGCTCACCCGAGAATCGTACTGCTGCGTCTGCCGATATCCCCGATCTAAGCCGATTCCGCGGCCACGCCACGGCAGAATGTGAATGGCAGCTTGCAGGGTTCCATACGCCAGAACGGAGCGGCTCGGTCGCGTCGCCTGGCGATCATGCCATGGTGTGATCCTGGCTGCACCAAGGAGAGTGAACGATGTCCGAGTCCGTCAGGCTGGTGCAGGCCGCCCGCCTGGAGGTCCTGGCACCGGTTGCCCAGACCATGCGGGACGCGGGAGCGCTCGACCACCGGTACAGTGCCGATCATGTCAGCAGGACGGCCCGCCAGGCTGTCACTGCGTGGGCGCTGGCCGTGGAAGGCGATGAGGTGGCGCTGACCGCCATGGCCGAGCCGCAGGCCGCGTACCGCCTGATGAATCCGGTCAGGGAACCCTGGCAGGTGGCCCCGGGCCCGACAGTGACCCTGATCAAGATCTGGGATCTCGAACCCGATAGGGAGCCGCCGCGGTTCCGGATCCATTTCGAGTTTGTCGGCCGTCGGCAATTCGCCGATCCAACCCGGGTGGAAAACGCCGACGGCGACCCGACCTTCGTCGGAATGCTCGACCTGACCCTCATGGATTCGGGGCCGTGGCACCTGGAGTCTGGCCACGTCGAGACACTCGACCAGTACCTCCACTATGTATTCACCAGTAACCGCGAAACAGCCGAGGAGTATCACCGGCGCACCGGCTCATCGGCAGCCCCGGCGACGGCCGCCGGGCCGGTGCGCAGGTACCGGGTCATCGCTGGCTTCGCCGAGCATGACGAACGGTTCGGCTCCCGGGCGGAGGTCGAGGTACAGCGAGAGACGGCGCCGACCCGCTATGAGGCTGTGGACCTCGTGGGGCCAGCCATCGATGAGGAGACGAGCAGGGCTCTCGGCGAGGGAGACTGGCAACCCTCGCTGCTCTGGGTAGACGTCACTGAGCTGCTCGACGAGCCTCCCGGAGGTTGATCTTGCGGTACCGGCGTTTCAGATGATGGAGGCCGAACGGGGCCCGGTACACGCCTTTCCGTAGGCCACCGCGAGAATGAATTCGCCTGTTTACGGCGAGTGGCGGCAAACCCCATAGTGGTGGGAGAAATGAAGGAAGTGCCTTGAACAACCAGCCTGCGCCCCGCCCCAGTGCCGGCGTACCGTCCCTCGTCGCGCTCGGCCAGGACCGCCCCGATGTGGCCGGAACCGCCTTCGTCGCCCCCGGTGCCGTGCTCATCGGACGCGTAACCATCGGCGCGGAGGCAAGCGTGTGGTACGGAGCCGTGCTCCGCGCTGACCGTGACACCATCGTGGTCGGCGCGCGCAGCAACGTGCAGGACGGGTCCGTCTTGCACGCCGACCCCGGCATGCCGCTGTCGGTGGGCTCAGACGTCACCATCGGCCACAATGCGACGCTCCACGGGTGCACCATCGAGGATCTGGTCCTCATCGGCATGGGCGCGATCGTGCTCAACGGAGCACGCGTGGCGCGTCATTCGATCGTCGCCGCTGGCACGGTGCTGACCGAAGGGCAGCAGGTCCCGGAGGGAGTGCTGGTGGCCGGGGTGCCCGGTAAGGTCCGGCGTGACCTGTCCGAAGCAGAGCGCGCAGAGATCGAGCGCAACGCCGCCACGTACCTTGAGCTCACCCAGCTGCATCGCCGCAGCGAGGCGTGAGATACGCGGGAGAATGACGCTATGGCTGGCGTTGATAATTTCCGCGTCCCTTTCTCGCTCCGCGGCATCTGCGGGTTGATCGCGGTATCTGTCACCCGCAACACCGATCCCGACGCCATCGGCTACTCCCTGCTCACCGGAGGCCTGTCCACCGATGCTGCCCGCGGTTTCCCGGTGTGCCGTGCCGTGGTGACCTACCCGGCCGAGGGGTACGCGGCCATGTTCGGCTGGACGCAGATGGTCCGCTCCACCGACAGCGCTCCGGACAGGTTCGAAATGGACCCGATCGCGCTCTACCAGCAGATCCCCACTCCCTACGCGTGGTTCGGTGTCAGGCCTGAGTTGTTCGACGCACCATCCCGCGACTCCAGATACGACATGACCTGGGAGGCCCACAGCTTCCTGTGCGTCTCACCCGACGCCGTGCTCACCCGCCACGTCCAGGCGATCGCGGGCTTCAGCTGGGGCTTCACCATTAACCAGCAAGACATCACCTTCGCCCGGCCAGCAGCGCTGGGACCAGAAGCCTGGGACAGCCACCTTGACCTGCTCACAACGGACTACCCCGACTGGATCTTCGACAGCGGATATCTCCCCGCCTGACTCGGTTTGCCTGATCGCCGCGCACGCCGCGTCGGCCCTGCACAGCATGAGTGTCACTCGCTGACCAGGGGTTCTATCTCTACTGACGAGCGGATCTGCGCACCAAGCGAAGGGCTATGCCAGCATCATGACCGTTACCGCTCGGCGGCGAGAGCGACCCCGAAGCCGACCAGGATGCCGCCGGACCCGCGCATGAGACGGCGCGCCAGCTTCGGCCGCCGGAGCAAGCCGCCGGTGGGGGCCAGCACCAGGGAATACAAGGTCAGGGACGCGAATCCGAGCCCGGCGAACGTCACCCCGAGCAGCGCCGGCAGGAACGGCGAGGACCCAGCCGGTATGAACTGGGGCATCACGCTGGTGAACACCAGGAGCGTCTTAGGGTTCGTCATGTCGCAGAGGAATCCCCGGCGGAAGGCCCGTGGACTTCCGGCCCGGGCCGGGGTCTCGTCCTGATCCCTGGCGGGCGCGGCTGGCAGCAGCTTGTCCCCCGGCGCGAGCAGCAGGCGCGCACCAAGGTAGATAAGGTACGCGGCGCCCGCGAACCGCAGCGCCAGGAAGGCAGGCTCGGAGGCAACGATCACCGCGGACACGCCGGCTGCTGCCGCAGCCGCCCACACCAGGTCGGCGGCAAGCACGCCAGCGGCGACGCGCAGGGCGCCGCGATACCCCGTCGTCACTGCCTTCTGCATAATCAGGATGACCGCGGGGCCGGGTATCAGCACCAGCACCGCCACGAGCGCCACGAAGGCGAAGTAGTGCGCCATGAAGTGACTGTAGCTTTCCGGCCGCACGCGCTGGCGCGCCTATCAAGGGCTGGACCTGGAGCGGCTGAACCCGGTGCCGACCTGAGGGTTGGGTGCCGGGGCGACACTCTCGCTTGCCGAGTTGACAGCGCGAGCGCGCGAAACTCATCGGCCTACCCCGACGGCGGGTGATCCGCGAAGTCGGTCGCGACGATGCGCTGATCGGTGACGCCGTCAGAGGCCCGGGAGGCGAGCCAGCAGATCGGCGGCCCCATGATCGCCGGGTCGAGCCAGTTGGCCCGCACGTCCGCCGACGCCGAATCCGGCGTCATTCCGGTTCTGGTGGCGCCGCCGGGAAGCAGCAGGTTCACGTCGATGCCAGTGCCGGCCAGGTCGGCGGCCATGATGTGGGAGAACGCGTCGGTCGCCGCGCGTGACGGTCCGTACGGCGTGAAGCCCCGGCGCCGCATCGTCGCCTCGTTGACCGAGATGTTGACGATCTTGCCGTGTCCGGCTTCGAGCATGTGCGGCGCGATGGCCCGCGCGACCAGGAAATAGCCCAGAACGTTGGTGGCGAGCAGGTCGCGGAAGCCGTCCGGGCTGACCTGCCAGAAGCCCACCGGTTCGGTCATGAAGTCCGGGTTCACGGTGCGCATGCCGATGCCGGCGTTGTTGACCAGCACGTCGATGCCACCGAGGACCGCCAGCGCGCGATCCACGCCCGCGGAGACGGATTGCTCATCGCGGACGTCCATCAGGAGCCCGGTCACCCGGGCACCGCCGCCGATCCGGGTGGCGGCGTCCTGGACGCGCTGCTCGGTCCGGCCGGTCAGGGCGACCCGGGCGCCGGCTTGGGCCAGCGCCTGGCTCATGGCGAAGCCGAGCCCGCTGGTCCCGCCGGTGACGAGCGCGCGGACTCCTTCGAGTACCGGCGTGGCCCGTGGGTCAGACGGCTGCGTCACGCCGTCGACCTTACCGTGTACTTGCAGGGTGGGCAGCTGAGCTGGCTTTCGGACAGACCGTTCGAGGTGCGGGACCGGATTCGTTCTCGCTCGCCGATCCACCGACCGTGACGGGGATCCTGGAGAGCAGCGGCCGGAACCGGCTGCCACGGAACGCGCAGCGCTGTCGGCCGCAGGCCGATTGACAGGCGCCATTCACGCGCGTATCACCAATTATAAGAACGCGTCAGCTCAGTCTATCGGCACATCATTTCTCTGAAACCTCTGCCGCATCAATAGCGACGGCCAGATGAAAAGGCCTTAGCGGCGGTGTTGGGGGCGAGGCCGACCTCTCAGCCGGTCATGGACAGCGGCGAGTGAAATCGAGGGGGAAAACGAGGGGGGACCATGAGCGCAGCAAGTCGTACATCCAGTCTTGCACGTCGGTGGGCGAGGAGGTTGCTGGCCCTCCTCGATGAGCCACTTATACGCATCAGGCGCACGCGTACGATGCGCCAGTCGGCCAGGGGGAGCATCGATACGTCGAAACGATGGCGCCGCAGGCGATCCACGGTGACGATCCTCGAGATCCTTTCCTACGCCGGCGCGATAGCCCTCGTCGTCGTCGTGGTGTGGGCCTTTGTCGTCATGCTCCTCGGCCCGGGGATCCTGACCAGCCTCAATGAACGCTGCGACCGGTACAGTGCGGCGTGCGGTGCCGATGTCGGGTTCCTCATACCGCTGCTATCGGTCGCCCTGGCCTCGGCGATATTCCTCTTCTACCGCCTCCGCCACGTGACGTCTCCGGTCGTCAGGAAAGCGAAGACCAACCCACAGGATCTGGTCGAGACCGCCACGCCGGATATTGGTGAGATCGTCGGCCGCGACCAGTTGTGCCGGGTGATCATGGAGGACATACACCACTCCGATACCCGCCGGCCGCACTTGCTGGTCGGTGGCGTGGGCGCGGGCAAGACGGCGGTCCTGGTCCGGCTGACCAGGCTCCTCGCCGAACGCCACGCCGTGCCAGTGCCGATCCGGTTGCGAGATGCCACGGAAGGCCTGAACTTCCGTGAAATGGCTCATGCCCGATTCCTCGCGATGGCGGAAACCAGCATGCTTTCCGCAGACGATGCCGAGAAAGTCTGGAGACAGCTGAGCAAGGACGACAAGATCGTCGTCATCGCTGACGGCCTGGAGGAGGCCCTCACGGAGGGCAGTGCCAGTGTTCACAAGGACCGGGACAACCTCATCAGGCTCGCGATTCATCGCGCGCGTGAGCTCCACTTGCCGCTCATCATCGCGTCCCGCCCGCATGACCCCCTGCGGGGTGCGGATGCCACGATCATGGAGCTGGAGCCGCTGAGCGAGGAGGCGGCTCTCGAATATATCGATCCAGGCCAGAACAGCGCCGACGCACGCTGGCTGGACTGGATAGTGGAGACCGCAGGCCTGACCGAGTTGCCGCTGTATCTCCAGATCACCCGGCAATTGTCCCGGCGTGACCGGCTTGATTACCTCTCGGCCAAATGGTCTGCGCAGGTGGACATGCGCAGCATGGACCGCTCGAAACTACGGCTTCACTTGCTCACCACATGGATGGAAGCGCTATTCGACGGCCACCTGATGGGCGCCGTACCGCTGAATCGCCACGAGCGTAAAGCCGCTGTCGAATGGCTTTCGGCGCTGGCCTGCATCGGACTGCTTGGAGATACCATCGACGTCAAGTACAAGGATTACTACGAGGGTGAGCCAGCCAATCAGCCGGAAGCGAGCCTGCCGCCGAAATACCAGGGCATCAACGACGAGATCCATAGCTTCCTGGAGGAAGAGCTTCCTCGTCGTCACCTTGATATCCGACTGGCCGTCACGTGGGGAGACCGGCTCAACCTGGTGGAGGCGCACGGCGAGGGCATGCGTTTCCCGCATAGCATCATGCAGGCGTATCTCGCATCCCGTTTCATGAGCACCGCTCTCCAGGACCGCAAATTCCAGCAGGATGCGGTAACCAGGCTGCGGAGTCCTGGACGGGAGTTCCTCATCGCATTGGTCCTGTACGCCCGTTCCGAGGACACTGATCGGAAAGGACAGGCCAGCAGCGAACCCGGGGTGGCAAGCGCGGAGCGGCCGCTCGTAGTCGCGGCCGAGCCGCGGGCAGCCGGGACGCCCGGTACGTCACGGGATGAGCCCGAGGTATCCGAATCAACTGCGCCCGGTGCGGGCACGGCGACCGCGACCAGCACGCCGCCCGGCCCTGCCCAGGACCCCGCGGACAGGCAGGCCCCATCCGCAGGCCTTTCCGCCGGACCAGCGCAGGCCTCATCCGGGCCGGCGCTCTGCAGCGACGTCAGGTCAATCCGTGACGTTCTCTTCTTCTCTGCCGCTGGGGCCAGGGACGACGTCAAGAAGCTCGACCTGTATGCTGCCGCGCTGGAAATCGACAGCTTCCTCGACAAGTCCCGGCACCAGGAGATCGCGAGAAGTGTCGCAGTCGGCTGGGACGATATCCGCGGCGGAGACCAACGGACCATCGACGAGGCGAAACTGGGGCTGGTCTTCCGCTTCGGCGATGCGGTTCGAGTCGTCGCCGACCGTCCCGCCCGCGGCCTGAGCAAGCTTGAGCCGGCCTATAGGGAGCTGCTCGAAATGGGCCGCGGCGAGCTCTCCTACCCTATCCGCCTCGCCATCGCGCAGGAAATCGGAGCAGGCGGCGACGAAGCTTTCGGGATTCTCCGCCAGCCATCTTATAACGCGTCTGGGAGCACGTGGAAGAATGCCGCATGGCCGAACGGGACCGCAAATGAGAAGAGGGCTCGGAAGCTATCTAGAAACGGACGAGATCAAACGCATAAGAAAGGTTACCAAGACGGCCAATCGGGAAATGCGGACAAGAATCGCACGTTGCGGGGGCGCACGCTCTGCGCATGGCTGACGCCGCTGCTGGTCGGTTCGGTGAACGAATTCAGCGACGACGCCCGGCAGGAACTCGGACTTTGGCTCGATCGCGTCGGGCGCGATCAGGAAGGTGGCGGAAATTACTTCCACCCCTCGCTGGAAGTGGCGCTCGCGCAGGGTTTCAAGTACGCGGCCAACCGCCGGATCCGCCATCCGCACGCCCTTCCGGCGACAAGAGACTACTTGGCGGAACAAGCCATGGAGATGCTCAAGAGGGCCCGCTTCTGGTTCACGCAGCTCACCCTGATCCACGCGCTGTGCTTGTGGGAGATGCTGGATCCGAGCACGTCCCGGAATAACAAGACCGGCCGTCGCGGCAACGGCCACGACGCGGCGGAAAGCCAGGCACACCGGCATGGCTCCAATCCCGAGGCGACCGTGGGATACTGGCTGGAGGCTGCGCGGAACGGGAAGCATCCGTTCGTCGCCGAGGCGGGCAAACTAGCCGTCGAGGCACTGAAGACCGGCCATCCCGAACGATTCCTGTGGATAGACGAGCGGCATCGTCTCCAGCGTGGGTTCCCGCGCGGCGCAGGCAACCAAAGACCGGAAACACCATCTGTGGATACCGCCGTCGGCCGGCTGGGCGGCACTAGACCCGCGTGCTCAGCAACTCGTCGCCGACGTGCTCCTGCTGCTGAACCTCGCCGAACGCGGAGAGGGGCCGGATGAGATCGAGCGGCGTCTTGGGCGCGTCGAGAGCAGTGACCTGCCACTCTGTTTCACCCGCAATCGTGATCCGCTTGACCCCAAAACGACGATCGGAGGCTTGGCCAGGCCGCCGGGCAGCAACTGCATAGACGGCTGCCGATACCGACTGTGTCCGTACCCGCCGGATGGAGTTCAACCGTACCGATCAGAGCTCAGCGAAGCCTTCTGCCGGGGTCAGCAGACGCTGTTGAACAGGGGCCTGTCGGCTCCGTGGCAGACGATCCCCCGGGCCGACCTGAAGCGATTCTGGGCGCAGATGGCCGAACGGGCACGCGGCGTGAGCACGGACCACGATCTCGACTGATACCCGGCAGCCCGACGTACTTGTAGGCTGGGCAGCCGTGGACCGGTCCGGGCCGTCCGACTACGACGACGAATTGCGGCTGCACCACGAGGTGCTGCGCCGGGCATGTGGCGTCCAGCCCCACGAGCAGGTCCTGGACATCGGATGCGGGCTCGGGCAGACCACCTGTGAGGCCGCGCGCCTGGCGCGGGCAGGCAGCGCGCTCGGGGTCGACATCTCGGCGTCTGCCATCGAGCGGGCCCGCGAGCTCGCCCAGGCGCAGGGGATACGCACCGTCACCTTCGAGTGCGCCGACGCGCAGGTGCACCGCTTTCCGCAGGAGCGCTTCGACCTGGCCATCAGCAGGTTCGGCACGATGTTCTTCGGTGACCCCGCGGCCGCGTTCGCCAACGTCGGACGGGCGCTGCGCCCGGCCGGGCGCCTGGTGATGATGGTCTGGCAGGCCCACGGTCGCAACGAGTGGAATGTGGCCATCCGCCAATCCCTGGCCGTACCCGGGGGAGCAGCGGCCGCCGGTTTTGCGGGACCGGATCCGTTCTCACTCGCCGACCCACAGGCGGTGACGGGGATCCTGGAGGCTGCGGGGTTCGCCGACGTCGCCTTCACTGACGTCCACGAGCCGGTCTACTACGGCCCGGACGTGGCCGCCGCGCTGGACTGGGTCCGCGGCTTCAGGTGCACCAGCGACGTACTTAGCCGACTGGATCCCGCCGCCGCGGCACGCGCGCTCGGGCGGCTGCGCGAGATGCTCGCCGCGCACCTGAGCGGCAACGGTGTCTGGTTCGACTCCCGGGCCTGGATCGTCACCGCTCGCCGTCGCTGAACCGGGACGCGACACGGAGGGAGACGGACTTGGTTACGACGTCCGGGCCGGACGATTCCGCCTGATCCCAGGTCACAGTGCCACCAGGTCGTGTTCGGCGCGCGCGCGAACTGCGGGCTTCAGGTCGCTTGCTGGCACCAGGTCGACCTTGGTGCCGAGGATGGCTTCCAGTTCAGCCTGGACCCGTCCCAGCCCGAGCAGGCCCATGCCCGGCGGCAAGTCAACGAGCAGGTCCACGTCACTGTCGGGCCGGTCCTCGCCGCGAGCCACGCTGCCGTAGACCCGCAGGTTGGTCACGTCGTGGGCCGCGGCCGCCGCAACCAGGTCCCGCCGCTTCCGCCTGACCTGCCGGCCCACCGGACCGGACAGCCTGCTCAACTGCGGAGGCTGATGCTGGATATCCAAAACGAGGTCGCATCCGGCCGCAT
>JBAUAY010000237.1:0-7832 GCA_049676235.1 Streptosporangiaceae bacterium | reverse complement strand
CGAGGCTGAAGATGGTCCTGTCCCGCAGCCCTTCGGGCACGTCGCCCCGGTTGATCCGCTGGGCTAGGCCCTCCACGATCGCGGTCTTGCCCACCCCCGGATCGCCGACCAGGACCGGGTTGTTCTTGGTCTTGCGGGACAGGATCTGGATCACCCGCCGGATCTCGGCGTCACGCCCGATGACCGGGTCGAGCCGGCCCGCCGCGGCGTCGGCCACCAGGTCAGTGCCGTACTTGTCCAGCGCCTCGTAGGCGGTTTCTGGCATCGCGGACCTCACCCGCTGGTTTCCCCGGATCTTGGTCAGCGCCTGCAGGAAGCCGTCCCTGGTCAGCCCGTCGGCCTGCAGGAGCCGTCCCGCGGCAGTCGCCGAGCCCTCGTCGAGCAGCGCCATGACCAGGTGCTCCACGGAGACGTACTCGTCCTTGAGCCTATCCGCCTCTTGGTTGGCCGCATCGAGCAGGCGGGCCAGCCGCTGCGTGACGTGGACCTGCCCCGGGGCGACGCCCGGCCCGGTGACCTTGGGGCGCTTGGCGAGCTCGGCCTCGAGCGCCGTCCGCAACTGGTCCGGATCGGCGTCGGCCTGGGCCAGCAGGCGAGGGACGATGCCGTCCGGCTGGTCGAGCAGGGCCAGCAGCAGGTGCTCGCCGTCCACTTCGGTGTGCCCGTAGCGGAGCGCCTTGGTCTGCGCGTCGTGCAGTGCTTCGGTCGACTTTTGCGTCAGGTGGCTGGGGTCCATGTTCACCTTCCCGGCGGTCGGGCCTCCCGTAGGGCTGCTTCGAGTACCGCGATCCGGTCCAGCAGGTCGGTGACCAACCCGACGGCCGCGTAGTTGAGCCCCAATCCTGCGCGGAGCCGCTGGACCCGACCCATGACCGCCACCTGGCTACCGGCGAACCACAGCTCGCCGGCGGCGTCGCGGTCCGCGTCGAGGACGCCCAGGGCGACGAGCCTGCGGACCAGATCCGGGTGCGTGCCCGTGGCCTGGGCGAACGCCTCCAGGTTGAGGCTCGCCGACCGGACCAGGACTAGCGCGTAGCCCACTACCGCCTCCTCGGGTCGAAGGTGGAGACCGTGGCCAGTTGCTCGAAGAGCCGACGCTCCTCATCGGTAAGCTTGGTCGGCACCACGATCTTGACCTCGGCGTACAGGTGCCCGGCGTTTCCCCGCGGGTGAGGCAGCCCGAAGTGCCGGAGCCGGAGCCGCTTGCCGGTCGAGGTACCCGGCGGCACCTTGACCTTCATTTCGCCGCGCGGGGTCTCCACGGCCGCCGATGTACCCAGCGCGGCTTCCCAAGGCGCCAGCGGGAGATCGACGTACAGATCGCGTCCCTCGACGCGGTATCGGGGGTGCGGGGCGATCCGCGCCACGAAATACAGATCACCATTGGGGGCGCCCTCGCTGCCGCGGCCGCCCTGACCAGTCAGGCGGATGCGCTGCCCATTGGTCACGCCGGCCGGGATCCTGACGTCAAGTGTGCGCCGGCCGTCGGGACCGTCCAGGGTGACCGAACGGTGGCCGCCCTGGAAGGCCTCCTCGACGGTCAGCTCGAGTTCGGTTTCCTGGTCGGCGCCCCGGATCGGGCCGAAGCCCCGGCCTCCGAAGATCCCGCCGAGGAGGTCTTCTATATTGATGCCGCCAAAGTCGCCGCCTGGGCCCGTGCCGAACCCGCCGACGCCCCCCGGGCCTTCGGCCTGGCCGGCCCCCGCGCCGGCCCGGCTGCGCCGGAACGCCTCGGGATCCACGTCCTCGGGCACCTGCCGGAAGTCCGGGCCGAAGGCGTCGTAACGGCGCCGGGTCTGCGGATCGGACAGCACGTCGTACGCCTCGGAGATTTCCTTGAACCGGTCCTCGGCGCCGGGATCCTTGTTGACGTCGGGATGCTGCTGGCGGGCCAGCTTGCGGTAAGCCTGCTGGATCTCGTCCTGGGTCGCGGTTCTCGGCACGCCCAGAACCTCGTAGAAGTCACGGCGATCAGCCCTCGGTCCGCCTGACATCAGTCCGCCTTGGCCACTACGACCTGCGCGGGCCGCAGCTGGCGGTCCGGTTCGCCGTAGCCAGGCCGCACGACCTGTACGACGGTGCCGGGAGGGACGCGGGGATCGTACGTGGTCGCGATCGCCTCGTGCCGGGCCGGATCGAACGCCGCGCCTGCGTCGTCCCGGCGCGGGAAGCCGAGGCTGGCCAGCACGCCCAGGGCCTGCTGCCGCACGGCCTGGATTCCCTCGACGATCGTGCGCGGATCGGCTGCGGCGTGCTCGAGCGCGCGCTCGAGGTTGTCGACGACCGGCAGCCACTGCCTGGCGACCTGGGTGCGGCCGTCAGCCTCGGCGCGCTCCACCTGGACGGCACAACGCTTGCGCAGATTGTCCAGGTCAGCCAGGGCGCGCAGCTTCTGGTCCTCGGCCTCGGCGAGCCGGGCCTGCAGACCCGCGAGCCGGGCGTCCAGGTCGGCGAGCCGGGCCTCCAGGTCGGCTATGGCGGCGACACCGCCCGAGCCGTCCGCGCCGCCTCCGCCGTCGGTCTGGCCGGTCCCGTGCGGGCCAGTATCGGGCGAGCCGGTCCCGGAACCGAAGTCATGCTGGACCTTCGGCGGCTCGCCGCCGCCCGGCCCGGGCTGCCACGTGTTACTCATTGGGGGTGAACTCGGCGTCGATCACGTCATCGTCATCACCGCGCGGGGCGCTCGGCTGGTCCTGCGGGGCGGACGTGGTGGCGCCGAGGCTGTGGTAGACCTGCTGGAGCTCGGCGGCGAGGTCGCGCAGCCGGTCCAGCGGCGCATTGTCCTTGAGGGCCTGCCGCGCGTCAGCCACCAGCGTGTCCGCCCGTGCCTTCTCGTGCACGGGCACCGAATCGCCGAGGTCCGCGAGCAGCCGCTCCACCTGGTACGCGCCGGCATCCAGCGCGTTGCGCGCATCGGTCAGCTCGCGCAGCCGCCGGTCCTCGTCGCGGTTCCGCTCGGCATCCGCGATCATCCGGTCGACTTCGCCCTTGTCCAGGTTGGAGCTCTCGCTGATCGTGATCCGCTGCTCGGCGCCGGTGTCCTTGTCCTTCGCCGAGACGTTCAGGATCCCGTTCGCGTCGATGTCGAAGGTGACGTCGATCTGCGGGAGCTGCCGGGGGGCGGGCCGGATGTTCTCCAGCCGGAACCGGCCCAGGACCCGGTTGTCGGCAGCGCGTTCCCGCTCGCCCTGCAGTACCACCACGTCCACCGCGGACTGGTTGTCCTCGGCGGTGCTGAACGTCTCGGAGCGCCGGGCGGGAATCGTGGTGTTGCGGTCGATGACCCTGGTCATGACCCCGCCGAGCGTCTCGATGCCGAGCGACAGCGGAGTCACGTCAAGCAGCAGGACATCCTTGACCTCGCCCTTGATCACGGCGGCCTGAACCGCGGCACCTAGGGCGACCACCTCGTCCGGGTTGACCGTCATGTTGGGGTCCTTGCCGCCGGTCAGCCTGCGGACCATAGTCTGCACCGACGGCATCCGGGTGGCCCCGCCGACCAGGATTACCTCGTCGAGGTCGTTGGCGGTCAGCTTCGCGTCCGCCAGCGCCTGCTGGACCGGCTCCCTGGTGCGCTCGACCAGGTCGGCGGTGATCTGGTCGAACGTCGAGCGCATCAGCGTGGTGTTGAGGTGCTTGGGCCCGGAGGCGTCCGCGGTGATGAACGGCAGGCTGATGGTAGTCTGCGTCACCGACGACAGCTCGACCTTGGCCTTCTCTGCCGCCTCGAACAGCCGCTGCAGGGCCTGCGGGTCCTTGCGCAGGTCGATCCCGTTTTCCCGCTGGAAGTCATCGGCCAGGTAGTCGACGATGCGGCGGTCGAAGTCGTCCCCGCCCAGGTGGGTGTCACCGGCGGTGGCCCGCACCTCGACCACGCCCTCGCCGATGTCGAGGATGCTGACGTCGAAGGTCCCGCCGCCCAGGTCGAAGACCAGCACCGTCTCGTTGGTCTTCTTATCAAGGCCGTAGGCCAGCGCGGCCGCGGTCGGCTCGTTGATGATGCGCAGCACCTCGAGCCCGGCGATGCGGCCCGCGTCCCTGGTTGCCTGCCGCTGTGCGTCATTGAAGTACGCGGGGACGGTGATGACGGCCTCGGTGACCTTCTCGCCGAGGAACTTCGACGCGTCCTCGGCGAGCTTGCGCAGCACGAGGGCCGAGATCTCCTCCGGCGCGTACTGCTTGCCGTGGATGTCGAATCGGGCCTCTGCGTTCGGCCCGGGCACCACGTCGAACGACACGGCGTTCAGCTCGCTCTTGACCTCGTCGAAACGCCGGCCGATGAAGCGCTTGGCCGAGTAGATCGTGCCCTTTGGGTTGAGGATCGCCTGACGGCGGGCCAGCTGGCCGACCAGGCGTTCCCCCTGGGGGGTAAAGGCCACCACCGACGGGGTGGTCCGCGCTCCCTCCGCATTCGGAATCACCGTCGGCTTGCCACCCTCGCTCACCGCGATCACCGAATTGGTGGTACCCAAGTCGATTCCGACTGCTTTCGCCATCGTTGCCTCATCTCCGGTTACGGCACCGCGACGGGCGCGCAGTGCTGCCATCAATGAGCAACGGTCTGCCTGCACTGCCCGTCATACGGACGTCTGGCGCGGGGGGACATGCCCAATCGGCATCATACGTCGGGCATCACAGGCCGATCACACCCGCCCGGCGTAAGGGCATCCGCCAAGGTCAAGACGGCCTTGATGTCGTCTTGACCTTGGCGTGCAGGCGTCTTCCCGCTAGTTCAGTGGTATCTGGCGGGTGATGTGATCGCCGAGCCAGCCAGGATCGGCTTGGGCGAGAGCATCGGCGGCCAGCTCGTAGTGGTACCGGTTGGCTTTACTGAGCCGAATATGGGGAGTTCCGCGCGCAGGAGCCGACTTGCGGTCTCAGAACGGCCGTCGACTGATTGTCGTGACTGCATCGTTGCGTGCCCTGGACAGTTCACTCCCGTGCCTTTCGGTTTCAGCGTTGATCAGCGCTGCGATGGCTGGGTAGGCGCGCAGCCTGTCCAGGCAGCGGCCGCGAGTGGGCCCGATGCTGCCGACCGGTAGGCCCAGCCTGGCGCTGATCTCGGCGTACGGCACGGGAGGGTCCTGGATGAGCAAGGCGATCAGCTGCTGGTCGCAGGGGGGCAGGTGGGCGAATGCCTCGCGCAGCGCCGCATGGCGCTCGGCCATGAGCACCTGCTGCTCGGCCATCTGAGCCTTATCGTCTGAGATGGTCTCGGCATCCAGTGCATACCCGGCAGCGTGTGGTCCGCACACCGTGCGTAGGACCCGTAGGCATTCCCGCCGGGTGGTGGTGGCCAGCCACCCGGGTAGCGCGGCAGGATCCCGGACCTTGTCCAACTGGTCCACTAGCCGCAGCCAGACGCCCTGGGCGACGTCGTCGGCGTCGGCGTGGGCCAGGCGGTGCCTGCGGCAGATGGACCAGATCAGCGGGGCGTACCGCTCGACGAGCGCGTCCCAGGCCTGTTTGTCACCGTTCCTGACGCGGGTCACCAGGTCGGTGACCACCGGGTCATTACGCATTGGGGTCACGTCCTGGCGGGCACGCGCACGGACCGCGTGGCGACGGCACCCGCAGCGATAGTGCCGTGCTGGGGAGCGGGCCGCTGCAGGAGGTGGCCTGGCGACGGCCCGGTCGGGCGGTGCCGGAGCGGCGCGGAGCACGAACGTACACGCCGTTCACCCAGCGTCCGCCCGTATCACCGGGTCGGTTGCCTCACTGGTCAGGGTGAGGTTCTTCTCCTCCCGGCGGATGGCCACGCTCACAACGCCGACGATTCCGGCGATCGCTCCAGCGGCGAACAGGCCGATTTCTGCGAGTGCGATCAGGGGAGCCATGGCGACCTCCTCGGGATCCTTCCTTTGCGAACCCGTCTGGAAAAAAGACCGGCTGCCGTCAGCTTGGTCAACCGCAAGGCGGCCGTCAGTCACCTGACCGACACGGCGGCTGTCGGCTTGCCGACAGCTAGTTGCCAGCGAGTCGGCTCAGCGCTGACGCTTCCGTCACGATCACGGCCCCGTCGTGAATCTGGAGCCAGCCGCGACTATCGAAGCCGCGCACGAGCCGTGGCAGCACGCGCACATGGGAAAGCCGCGCGACCTGCAGGCCAAGGTGCCGTGCGCCGCATGCAACAACGCTGGATGAACGACATGGACCAGGCGCTGGGCATCCTCGCCCCGCAGCTAGTCCGGGCAAGCACGTCCGCCTCACCAAGAGCAAGCAGTATCGCTGCCGCGGCGCTTGCGGCGCATCCAACCTGGGACCCCGGCATCGTTACTGCTACGTTCCTTCTTCGGCTCGTCCGTTCGGTCTTCGAGGCCATCTGGCCCTCCAGGCAGCTTCGGCCCTCAGGTCAGGTCCCCCGGTCTTATCGACCGATACCGCAGTCTGCCCGTCGGGCCGGGTGCTGCCATCCCCCCTCGCGGGATGAGGCAGTACGGCGGGCAGCCTCACCCCCGCAGCATCGGTGATGGCCGAGGTTTCTAAGCGCCTTTGCCTGGCTGATGGACTCCGGCTACGGCCGATGTTGCGTCATCGGGCCGAAGACCTGAGCCGAGGGCTACTGCAGGACGCTGACGCCCGGGCGATCACCAGCCCCAAAATGGCGAGAGAACGAGTCACCTGTACGGTCTTTCCCGCCTTGGCCCAGGCCGAACAAGAGCGTAAGGCCATTTGCCTGAAACCGTGAGTAACCGTGGACGTGAACCTGTGCTAGCACGGATCTAGCACGGGAACCTCGAACCTGCGGCGTTCCACTAAGCGAAACGGTCGATCGCTATGATCAGCGCAGTTGCCACACCGAGTACGGCAATAACGACACCGGCGACTGTAAGGCGGAACATCTCGCCGCCGCGTTGATGTGGCGTAGAAGATGTATTAAGCGCATCGATAAACCGCCGGTACCTCAGGAATCCGTCAACCGCAAACCCGGCGCCCAAGAGCGCGAAGCAAAATCCCGAGAACGACGTACAAGTCCCCCAGTGTTGGGTTGGCCTTCCTCAATGAGGGGAGTACGGCGCCGAAGCCAAGGGACAGCGCGTAGGCCCCGAACGCAGTCCGGTACCAGGCGAGAAGCGATCGATCACTCGCCAAGAATGTACGGTCTTCGGCGAGGCTGGTGCGGGTTTGTGCCAGCTCGTTCCGCGTACCGCTAACCTCGGCGCTAGCTCGATGATCGGCACCGTCCTGGTTCATTTGGTAAAACCCTACCGCCCAAGGCCAGCACCGACGGTGATCTGCATGAGCGCTAGTACAGAAGGGCCAGTCGGAGCCTTCCAAGCTGGTGATAGTGGTCGAGGAGTGTGGTCGCCCAGCTCCACCACGACCGGCCGCCTGGCTCTTTACCCGGCTGGTCCGCGCTGATCCGCCAGCACGCTGCTGAGGGTGCGGCGGCCGATTTCCCGGAGTGCCGCATTGTCTTCGGAGTGGGCCAGGAACACGATCGCGAGGTTCAGCGCCCAGCCTCTGGCCCGTGTCCGCAGGGCGTCGCCGGCCCGGCCGTCGGCCGCCTGGTAGGCCGCCCAGAAGCGGGCATGGCAGCCGGGCGGGAGCAGCATCCAGGCCACCGACAGGTCGCTGGCCGGGTCGCCCGCGGTGATGTCGCCGAAGTCGATCACGCCGCTGACCTGGCCGTGGTTCACCAGAATGTTCGCCGGGTGCAGGTCGCCGTGCAGCCAGAGGGGCGGCCCGTCATATCCGGGGGCCGCGAGCGCCGCGTCCCACGCGCGCAGCACCGCGTCCCGGTCGACTTGGCCGGTGAGCCGGGCGAGGTTGGCCGCGAGGGAGCCGGCCCGGTCGGCCAGCGGGACGCCGCGGAACGGGTTGGCCGGCGC
>JBAUAY010000236.1:0-4277 GCA_049676235.1 Streptosporangiaceae bacterium | reverse complement strand
CACCCGCACAGCCCGGCGTCCGCGAGCCGGGCCACCATCCCGCCCCGGATCACGTCCGCCGTGCGCGACCGCGACCGCGGCCGCTCGCCGATATCGGAGATCAGGAGTTCCGTGAACTCCTCGCCGTAGCGGGACCGCCACGCCTTCGGGTACCAGCGGAGCAACCGCGCGGCGCGCGGCGCGGCCGCATCGGGGGCGCTCAAGCGAGGCCCCAGTTTCCGGCCAGGCGGCGGAGCCCGACATCTGCGACACGGCGCTGCGCGTCGAGGTGGGCCCGCAGCGTCACCGCCCCAACGGCCGTGAGCCGGTAGGGGCGCCGGCGGTCCTGGCTCTCGACCGGCTCGATCAGCCCCTGCGCCTGGAGGCGGGCCAGCGCCTCGTAGAGCGTCCCGGGCGCCAGCCGGACGCCGGCGAAAGACTCGATGTCCTTGGTCAGGGCGTAGCCGTGCTTGGCGCCGTCCGCGAGGCTGGCGAGGATGAGCGTGGCTGGGCCGGCGTAGCGGCCGAACCCAGCGAGCGCCGTCGCGTGGTCCGGCTCCGGCTCGCCCCCGGCTTTTCTTCTCGGCACGCGCACCATTCTATATCGGCTACCGATCTATCGGTAACCGATACACGAAACCCGGCGTGATCAGCTGGTTGGGTGGGTGCGCAGCAGTCCATTCCCCTAACGGTCAGCGTATGTACAGTCAATCATCAGAAAGTCTCTAGAGAGACTGCAGAGAGCCTCAAGCAAACGGTCAGGTTCATAGGATGATATTCGAGAGTGCTTCCCGGTGCCGGGCCGCCATTGCCGCGCCGGGAGGCCGAAGAGGGCGTCCCGCAGGCCCGGGCCTGCGGGACGCCTTCGCCATGTCCGACCGGATGCGGTTTCGGCGCTCACTCCCGGTGGGTGATGCCGGGTCGTGTCGGCGGGCTCAGACTCGCATCCGATAAGTCACCAGGGTCGGAGCCGGGATCGTGCCGTCCCTACAGATGGCTGAACCCGCCCGACTCCTCCTTGGTCATCGACACGGTGACCGGATGCTTGTCAAAGTGGGCCACCGCGTCGCGGAAGTCGTCCATGAGCAAGGCGGCCATGTCCTGGCTCACGCCGATCCGGACCAAGATGCGCTGCACCGCGATGTCAGAAGCCGTTCCGGTCAGGGTGTAGGCGGGCACCTGCCATCCCCGGCCGCGCAGCCGGTCGGCCAGGTCGAACAGCGTGTAGCCGGGGTCCTCACCCTCGCGGATCCGCCAGGTGACCGTCGGGATTCCGGTGTTGGGGTTGCTGTCACATAGCAGCTCGAACGGGCCCAGCTTGACGATCTC
This sequence comes from Streptosporangiaceae bacterium, assembly GCA_049676235.1. GTDB lineage: Bacteria > Actinomycetota > Actinomycetes > Streptosporangiales > Streptosporangiaceae > Palsa-504. Next base: position 2,969 of record JBAUAY010000236.1, on the reverse strand, counting down.
GGTGGCCAGGTACTGGCCGATTTCATAGGACGCCTGGTGGATGCGGCGGTAGCCCTCATGACCGAGGCGCAGGAAGTTGTAGTAGCTGGCGACGATCTGGCCGGCCGGCCGGGAGAAGTTGATCTGGAACACCGGCATGTCGCCGCCGAGGTAGTTGACGTGGAAGATGAGGTCATCGGGGAGCTCGCCGCTGTCCCGGAAGATGACCCAGCCAACACCCAGCGGAGCGAGCCCGAACTTGTGCCCCGAGGCGCTGATCGACTTGACCCGGGGCAGGCGGAAGTCGAAGACGACCCCTGGCGCGCAGAACGGGGCGAGGAAACCGCCGCTGGCCCCGTCCACGTGGATGTCGATGTCCAGGCCGGTGTCCGCCTGTAGCTTGTCGAGCGCCTTGGAGATGGCCTCCACCGGCTCGTAGGCACCGGTATAGGTGACGCCGAGCGTCGGGACGACCATGATGGTGTTCTCATCCACCCGCTCCAGCACATCGGCGGGATCCATCATGTAGTGCCCGTGTGACATCGGGACCTCACGCATCTCAATGTCCCAGTAGCGCGCGAACTTGTGCCATACCACCTGGACCGGACCGCACACCATGTTCGGCCTGTCCGTCGACTTGCCTTCGGCCCGGCGCTTGGCCCGCCACCGCCACTTGGCCGCCATCCCCGCGAGCATGCAAGCCTCCGAGGAGCCGACGGCCGAGGTGCCCACCGTGTTGGCCGCCTCGGGCGCATTCCACAGGTCGGCCATCATGTGCACGCACCGCTTCTCGATCTCGGCGGTCTGCGGGTACTCGTCTCGGTCGATCATGTTCTTGTTGATCGACAGAGCCATCAGGCCGAGAACCTCGGGTTCCTCCCACGTCTGGCAGAACGTGGCCAGGTTCTGCCGGGCGTTCCCATCGAGCATCAGCTCGTCCGACACCAGCTGGAACGCATCACGGGGCATCGTCCCGTCCTGCGGGAACCGGTACTTAGCGACCGGCCTGGTCAGGTCCCGGTCGGCAAACACGCAGTCATCGAGCTGGTCACGGACGACATCACGCTCGTGCAACGGCATAGTCAGCATCTCCTCGATCAGGGCCGCTCCGCGCCGGGATTCCGCGGCGTAGTTCCGCTGGCCGGCCGGAGCGCGGTACTGTTCGCCATGCTGGCCGCGCTGACCAGCGACGTCGTCACCCATTGCGGGTGAGTGCGCAGATACCGGGGCAGGGCAGTCTGCTATCAGGCCCGGAAGGACCGAACGAGGAAGACGGGACCCAGGCGATGTCCACGCAGGACGACGAAGACCTGCAGGGCCGCGTCGGCCCGTTCAGGACTTACGTCGAGCGGGTGCGCCCGGACGGTGTGATCGCCCGCTGGGACTCCCGCCGCCACCGCAAGCACCAGGGCGCACTGACCGTCGGCTCGACCTGGTGGGCGCCTAGGGCCCGGGGATGGTGGATCGCCGCCCTGTTCGCCGTGGGGTCGCTGCTGTTCGCTCTCGGGGCGGTTCCCGGCTACGCCAGCGCCGTCGGGGCCCGCTGGGACGCGGCGACGTTCTTCATCGGCTCGCTGTTCTTCACCGCGGCCGGGTTCCTGACCTACCGGGAGGCGGTGGACGCCGGCCCGCGCACGCCAGGCTCCGCCCATCGGCATTTCTTCGTCTTCCAGCCGCACCGGATCGACTGGTGGGCCACCGCCATCCAGCTGGCCGGGACCCTGTGGTTCAACATCAGCACCGGGAACGCGCTACGGGAAGACCTCACCGCGCAGGCCGCGCACCAGCACGTGTGGCGGCCCGATGCCTTCGGCTCGATCGCCTTCCTGGTCGCCAGCGCGCTGGCCTGGTTCGAAGTCTGCCACGGCTGGACCGCCTGGCGTCCCCGGTCCTTGTCATGGTGGATCACGCTGGCCAACCTGGTCGGGTCCGTCGCGTTCGGCGTGTCCGCCGTGGCCGGCTACATCAACCCGGCCACCGGCCAGCTGCATAACGCCGAACGGTCCAACCTGGGCACCTTCGTCGGTGCGGTGTGCTTCCTCGTGGGCGCCCTGCTACTCATGCCCGAACGCACCGAGGACAGTGCAGCCCCAGCCCCGGTCGCGACGCCCGGCGCCGGCCACACCTGACACCGGCTCTTGCCAGGACATCTCTTGCCAGGACAGGCGCAGGTGAGAAGGATGGGCTGCTATGGGCATGCCGGAAGTCCCGGCCTCGCTGCGGTCCTGGATGTCCGCTGTGAGCGAGATCGTTCGGTCCGTCAATGCCGCCGAGCCGCTCGAGAAGGTCCTTACGCGGGTGGCGGTGCAGGCCTGTGAGCTGATCGGGTTCGAGTTCTGCGCGGTGATGCTGGCCGACGAACGGCGGGAGTGCCTCCACATCGCCGGCTGCAGCGGCCTCACGCCCGATTACCTGGCCCAGGTCAGTGACGGCCGCTCGCTGCGCATCCACCCGCCCGGCCCGGACCTCGACACCCCGGCCGCCCGGGCGTACCGGGAGGACCGTACGATCGTCGTCCCCGACGTGCGGGAGGCCCCCTCCTACGGCAGGCTGCGGCACCTCGCGCCGACGCAGGGTTACCAGGCCCTGCTGGTCTCGCCGCTGCGCGGATCGGACGACCTGGCCGGGGTCATCGTCGCCTACTCGGTCGCCGCACGGCAGTTCAGCGGACCCGAGCTGGAACTCATCGAACTGCTCGGCGGCCAGGCCGCGATGGCCCTGGAGACGGCCCGGCTGCGGGCCGAGCAGCAGGAGGTCATCCGGGAGCTGTCCCGGGCCAACGACGAGCTGCGCCGGGGGCGGGGCGTGCTGGAGTGGGCCGAGCAGCAGCACCGCCAGCTGATGCAACTCGTGCTGGACGAGGGCGGGCTTCCGGAACTGGTCAGCGCGCTCGCGTCGGCGCTGGGCGCGTCGGTCACGGTGGAGGACACCGACGGCCGCGTGCTGGCGAGCGCGCCCGCCGAAGGCTACTGCCCGCCGCCTGCCCCGGC
>JBAUAY010000235.1:0-21490 GCA_049676235.1 Streptosporangiaceae bacterium | reverse complement strand
TGCAGGAAGGCGAAGATACCGACGGTGGCGGCAATCGGCGTCAGCAGCGGCAGCACGATCTTCCGGTAGGTCTGCAAGGTGGTGCAGCCGTCCATCCGCGCGCTCTCTTCCAGCTCGACGGGGATGGACCGGATGAAGGCGGAGAAGAGCAGCACGTTGAAGGCCAGCTGGAACATGATGTGCAGGATCCCGACGCCGAACGGGTTATCGAGGCCGATCGCGGCCATGAGCTTGACCTGCGGCAGCGCGACGACAGGGAACGGAATGAACAGGGCGGCCAGCAGGTAGAAGAACGTCACGCGGAACTGCCAGTGGTGCCAGTTACGCACGATCGCCCACGCCGCGAGCGAACTCACCAGGATTTCCCCGACCACGGCGATCACCGTGACCAGCGTGCTCATCGCGAACGCCAGCGGGGTATCGGTCAGGTCCCAGGCGGCTCGGAAGTTCCCCCAGTGAATCGGCCAGGGGAAGTTGAAGCCGGTGCCCGTGCCGGTCTGGGCCGGTGACTTCAGCGCCATGGCGATGGCGAAGTACAGCGGGATGATGATGGTCAGGGAGCAGACCACGACGATGATCGTCAGCCCCCAGTTGACCCGGCCGCCCTCAGGTGCGGGGCGCGGCTTGCGACGCGATCTGATCCGCGGCGCGGCGACGGCTGGGGTGCCTACCTCGGTAGCCACTAGAGACCCCCTCCTCGACGCCGGATGACGCCTAGCTGGAAGACTGCAAAGAACAGCGTGATGAAGAAGAAGATGACGGCGTTGGCCATCTGGTAGGCGTAGTCGCCGTTGAAGAAGCCGCTGAAGATCGTCATCGCCACGCTGGTGGTCGCGGTGCCAGGGCCGCCGTTGGTCAGGCCGACCACGACGTCGTACACGTTGAGGAAGCCCTTGAACGTCAGGATGGTGTTGATGACGACGAACGGGAAGAGCAGCGGGAAGGTTATGCGCTGGAACTGCTTCCACGCGCTCGCCCCGTCGATCGAGGCGGCTTCGTACACCTCCGTCGGGATGGAAACCAGCCCGGCCAGGAAGATGATGATCGCGCCCGGGATGGCCACCCAGGACGCGACCAGGACGATGCCGAGCCAGGCGGTGTGCTGGTTGGCCAGGATGCTGGTCTCCAGCGGGGCGAAATGGATCGCCGATGCGATGATCGGGACAGACGTGGAGAGGATGAAGGTGAAAACGTAGGAGATGACCAGGCCGGAGATGACCATGGGCATGAAGAAAACCGTGCGCAATCCAGTCCGCCATTTGATCTTGGCGTTCAGCGCGAGCGCCAGGGCCATGGCGACCACGTTGGTGACGATGCACGCCACGACCGCGAAGAGCAGGGTGAACCCGTATGAGTCCCGGATGGTCGGGTCGCTGAACGCGGCCTTGTAATTGGCGAGCCCGACGAAGTGCCAGGTTCCGTACCCGACGTAGTTCGTGAGGCTCCAGAACATCCCCTGGATCGTAGGGTAAATGATGAAGAAGGTGAACAGGACGATCGCCGGGATGATCATGAAAAGGTATGCAGGCGCCACGGGAAAGAAGAGTTTCTTCACCTTACCGAGCGCGCCTGGCCGGGAACGGGCTGCGGTCTCGGTCCGCTGGGAAGGGAGTGCCGTCGCGGTCATGCCTGCCTCCTAGATCCGGTGCTCATGCGGGTTCACGCCGAGGTCCGGATGGCCAGGCGCTTGAAAGCGCCGTCCATCGACGAGGTGAATCCGCTGACGTTGCCGGTCAGCATCATTTCCTGGATGAAGTTCCCGATCGGGATCGTGAGCGGCACGTACGTTCCCGGGCCCTGGTAGAACCGGCCGGAGCTGACGTACTGCTGGAGGCCGGAGACGAGCGGGCTCGTCTGCGGCGGAGCGTTCTTGATCGGTGAGAATGCGAGATTGGACAGGTTGTACGCGTTCAGGACGCTCGGCTGCATGAGGTAGTCGAGGAACTGGACGGCCGCCGTGCGCTGCGCGGGCGCTTGCGATCGCGGCAGCCAGATGGCCAGGTCGAGGTTGACCCGGCACTTGGTCTGGGACGCGTCGTCGGTGACGGGCATGGCGAAGGTGCCCATCTTGAGCTTGGGACTGATCGCGAGGACCTCGCCGACGGCCCACGGCCCCTGCATGTACATGCCTGCCTGGCCGTTCGCGAAGGCCTCGTTGCCGTCGGCGTAATGCTTGGCGATGGGGTTACTGTTGAAATACGACGCCAGGCTGAGCATCTTCTGGCAGGGCGCGGTGAAATCCTTCTCGAACGACACCGACGAGTTGGGACCGAGGTTGGTGCCCTCGCGAGCGAGCTGCTGGTAGAACGCCGCGACGTCGATCATGCCGCCGGCGGTGTAATCAAACAGGCCCTGCTGCGTCGTCCAGGTGTCCCCGTAGGTCTGGTAGATCGGCGTGATGCCCGCGGACTTGAACTTCTCGCACACCGCGAGGAATTCGCTCCAGGTCGTCGGGACGGAGGAAACACCGACCTTATCGAAGAGGTCCACGTTGTAGATGACGCCCTCGGCGGCCACCGAGTAGGGCAGCACGCTCGTCTCGCCGTGGTACGAGGCGTACTGGGTGACGAGAGCCTGGATGTTCGGGTCGATGGTCTTGGCCTGCGGCAGCCCGGCCAGGTCGGCCAGCACGCCCCGGGCGACGAAGATGGACGTGGTCAGGTTGTAGTTGTCGCAGTCGATGGCGGGCGGATTGCCGCGCACGAATTCTGCGATGAGGTTCGAGGTGAAGTCGTGGCTCACGACCACGTGCGACTGGCTCGCGTTGAACTTCGCGACCAGGGTGTTGAAGTACGGGACGACCTCGGGTTTGGTCTCCTCGAACACGATTTTGGTGGCCCCGCCTGACGAGGAGGAACATCCGGTTACCAGGCCGGGGACGGCGAGCGCGGCCGTGCCGAGCCCGACTGTCTTCATCATCGTCCGGCGGCTCAGCACTGGCCCGGCGGTGGGAGTCACCGGCCGTATGCCTGTGCGGTACTGGAACATCTTCATGTCCTCCACGATCCGAAATTGCTTCCGCCGATACGGGAGTCGGCGAGCTTCCGCGGCGAACCCGTAGCAGGCACTATCCCGGTCTCAGAAGCGGCCGTAAAGAGCGATTGGAAACGTTTCCAACCCAAAAGCTAGACCTGCCAAACGGGTGTGTCAAGGGTCACATACCTTCATTTCGTGGCGGATCCGACCATGCCTCCCGTATACCGTCCACCACCTGCGCCTGCAACAGCCTGGCAGTCACGGGCCCACATGAGCGTCGACTCGGCGGCCCGCAGAACCGGGCGTCGTATTATTGGCGAAAACGCTTTCAGAGGAGCTATAGTTTCAGACGTGTCATCGTCTCCTGAGAAGGTCAACATGGTCGACATCGCCCGCATCGCCGGCGTGTCGATGGCAACGGCGTCACGGGCGCTGAACAACGCGCCCGGCGTCGCGACAGCCACCCGGGAACGGGTATTGGCCGTGGCCGCGCAGCTGTCCTACGTGGTGTCGCCGGAGGCTTCTCGCCTGTCCGGGGGCTCGACCAGAAGGGTCGCCCTGGTAGTGCCGCACATCTCGCGGTGGTTCTTCGCCACTCTCCTCGAAGGGCTGGAGGCAGTGCTGCGCGACGCGGACCTAGACGTACTGCTCTACCACGTCGGCGACGCCAAGGACAGGCGTGACTTCTTCGACCGTCTCCCTGCGCGGCGTAAGGTCGACGCGGTCGTCGTGCTCGCCTTCCCCGTAGCCGAGCTCGAACGGCAGCGGCTCGAACTCATGGGCGTCAGTATCGTCGCGGCCGGCGGGCAGATCACCACCTACCCATACGTTTGCATCGACGACGAGGCGGCTGGCCGACAAGCCGTCGACCACCTGATCTTCCTCGGCCACCGTCGTATCGCCATGATCGCGGCCGTCGACCCCGCTCAGCCCGGCTGGCCCGCCATATCCGGCCGTTCGAATGCCTACACCTCGGCCCTGCGCGATGCAGGCATCGCCGTCAACGACGACCTCATCGTCACGGTGGACTGGGGGGGTTCCGAGGGGGCCGACGCCATGGCCAAACTACTCGGGCTGCGTGAGCCGCCGACCGCCGTCTTCGCTCACTCCGACGAAGTCGCCCTCGGAGCCATCCGAACCATCCGCCGGGCGGGGCTCCGGGTACCGGAAGACATCTCGGTCATCGGCATCGATGACCATCCCCTCGCCGAGTTGACCGACCTGAGCACCGTGCGTCAGCCCGTATACGAGCAGGGCGTGCTCGCCGCCCAGATGGTCCTGGGCTTGCTGCGGGGCGAGGAGGTCGAACAGGCAATCACCCTGCCAACGCAGCTCGTCATCCGCAGAAGCACCGCCCCACCCCGGGGCAGTTCGGCGGCGCGGTCCTAAGTCACGTCACCACGCGGGTGACGGACGAAGTCCCCCTCGCCGGGCACGCTGACGATCATGCCCTCGCCCTTCAGCATTTCCAGGGCCCGGGCGGCCACCCGGTGCGAGACGTGATGATGCTCGGCGATGGTGTGGACCGAGGGGATCCGGCTGGTCAGGGTCCCCTCCGCGATCTCGTCTCGCAACATCTTCGCGACTTGCTCATACGGCGGTACCGCCGAGTCAGGGTCGATCACATGGGCCAGCTTTCCGCGTAACGGCACCGTTGGCAAGATCAGCCCAGTCAGGGGTCCCGGCGCTGAAGCCGGCCGCCCGGCCGGGTCAGCCTCGGGTCGGCGGGATGCCCCGGGCGCGCAGGGCGGCCTGGGTCCGGTCCGCCGCCTGAAGCTTGTCCAGGATGCGGGAGACGTGGTTCTGCACGGTCTTGAGGGAGAGCCCGAGGGAGCGGGCGATCTGGCGGTTGCTGGCCCCGTCGGCCAGCAAGTCGAGTACCTCGCGTTCCCGTGTGGTCAGGTCGTCCTGCGGCGGCAGGCGGTCAGGGCCGGATCGTTGCGCCGACGTCGTGGCCAGCATCCGGCTGGCGATCCCGGCCCCGAAGACGGCGCCGCCCGCAGCCACGGTGCGCAGCGCCGCGGTGATCTCGGCGGCCGTCGCGCCCTTGAGGACATATCCGCGCGCGCCCGCGGCCAGCGCGGCGAACACGCTGTCGTCGTCGTCCACCATGGAAATCACGAGTACCGCAGTCGCCGGCGCGATCTGGGTGACGCGCCGTGTCGCCTCGACGCCGGAGGCGCCGGGCAGGTTGATGTCCATGAGCACGACGTCGGTCATGGTCTCGCTGAGGACGGCGAGAGCCTCCTCGGCGGTGCCTGCGGTCCCGGCCACCTCCACCTCGGGCAGGGTCGCGAGCAGCCCGGCCAGGCCGTCGCGGAAGACGGGGTGATCATCGACGATCAGGACCCTGGTCATACGAGCACCGCGAGCACGGTCATCGTGAGGCATGGTCATCGGGGCACCGCCGGGGCCGGGGAAACGCGCGCGGCCCCGGTAGCCGCAGGCAGCCGGGCCTTCACCGTGACACCTGGTGAGGCGTCGGTGACCGTAACCGTGCCGCCGAGTTCCTCGGCCCGCTCCCGCATGATAGCCAGGCCGTGGCCGTGGTGATCCGGAGGACGGAGCCCGGCGCCGTCGTCGGTGACCACGATGGCCAGCGCGGCTTCGCTGTGGTCTATGGACACCTGGCAGTGCCGCGCGCCGGCATGCCGGACCGTGTTGGTAACGGCCTCGACCACGATGCGGTACGCGGCGACCTCGACGGCGGCCGGAAGCGCGGGCAGGTCATCCCCGGCGTTCACGCTGGCGGTGAGGCCGGCGCCCGCGGTCAGCCGCTCGACGGCCTGGGCGCACGCGCCGGCCAGGCCGAGCTCGTCCAGGGCCGGCGGCCGCAGCCCCTCGACGAGGCGCCGGACGTCGACGACCGTGCGGCGGATCTCCTCGCCGAGGTCGTGCAGCTGTCGTGAAGCACCGTCGGTTCCCGGCGGAAGCAAGGCCCGCGCCGTCTCGGTCTTCAGGGTCAGGCCGGCTAGGGCTGGCCCGATGCCGTCGTGCAGGTCCCGGCGCAAACGGCGTCGTTCCTCCTCGCGGGCCAGCACGAGGCGCTCCCGGGCCCGCTGCAGGTCCTCGCGCAGCAGCCGCGCGTGTAGCGCGCCGCCAAGCTGCCGGGCCAGGTCGTGCAGCAGTCGCTGCTCGGCCTCGCTCAGCTGGCGACCCGGCACCCGGTAAGCCAGGTATCCGACCGGTGCGCCGAAGGCCAGCAGGGAGAGGACCGCCCCGGTGCCTGCGGCGGCTTCGGCGGCGGCCGGAGTGCCGGCCGCCACGGTAGCGCCGTCGAGGCCGCAGACACTGACATCGGCCAGGTCCAGCCCGGTGGTGAGTTCGGTCACCACCGCGTCCATCAGCCGGTCGACGTCGGCGGCGGCTTCCAGCCGCTCACCCAGGCCGGCCAGGACCTCATACGGCTCGTGCCAGCGACCGTAGACGACACGGTTGACGGCGCGCTGCAAGGATTCGCGCAGCGGGATGAGCACAAGCGCGGCGACCGCGGCCGCGAGCGCGGAGGGCCACCAGGCGTGATGACCGGGGACCAGCGCGGCGGCGATGATGACCACGACGGCGTAGATGGCGACCACGACCCCCGACATGGTAAGCCACAGCAGCGTGCGGTTGGCGGCCCGGCGGAGGTCATAAAGGCCGTGATTGAGGATCGCGACCGCGATCGCGACGGGCAGCGGCAGCAGGACCGCGCCGAAAAGCCAGCCAGGAACGCCATTGGCCAGAAGGATGATGAGCAAAACGACAGCCGGCGGGCAGGCAGCCAAGGCGAGAAACAGCAACTGCTGGCGGACGAGCGGCCCTCCGCGTCGCCATCGAGCGACGAGCCCGGCGACCGCCCCGGCCGCAGCCGCCACGGCGAGCAGGACCCCGGCGGCACTCAGCATCCCGGCTATGTTCCCAAAGCGAGCAGGCAGGCCGAGCGGGCTTCGCCAGCCAGCCAGCCGGTCCTCATTGGTATGCGGGCTGATGACGTTGCCGAGAAACAGGCAGGCCACGGCCGCGCTGGCGGACCAGGCCAACCAGCGCCACCGCGGGCCGGGCAGGCGGCCGTCGGGAAACGCGATGGGCACGCCGACTACTGCGATCAGCAGCCCGGCCGCCTCGAGACCTGGCCCGATGGCGGCCAGATAGCCGGCCCCGGGGACCGACCCCGGGGCGGTGACCACCCCGTGGATCCCGGCCTCTGTGAACGCCTCGCCGACCCCCATCGCGACCGCAGCCGTCAGCAGCAGCCAGCCCACACGGTTTCCTGGCACCGTGAGGGTGACGACCGCGCCAACCACGGCAACCGCTGCGAGAGCGAACGCGAAAGACAGCGTGTCGGCGAAGACGGCGGTGCCGGGACGGTCGTACGTGGCTGCGACGGCTGAGCCCGCCAGGGTAAGCACCACGGCGGCGCCCACCGCGGCCGCCGTGAAGCGGCCCCGGCCTGGCGTCAGCTGCGGGCTCTTCATGAGCCCATGGTGCACCACGTGTGCGTCTCCGGCGAGATGGCTCAATTTCTGACGCACCGCTCAGGCCGTAGCGCGGCGGCGGAGTCTGGCGGCGAGCACCATGATGGCGGTGATCAGGCCGACCAGGGATACCACGGCGAAAACCGTATCGGTCGTCCAGTCCAGGGCACCGTGCTTCTGCCAACCGGGGAAACTGACGACCTCGAACAGGCACAAGATGCCGGTGAATACCGCGCCGGCCAGAACCCGCCCGCTGCGCATCAGCCAGGCAGCGATCAGGAAGAACACCCCGAACACGACGGCGGCCAGCGGCAGGCTGCCTGGATAGTTCTCCTGCCAGATCATGATCGAGCTGCCGAACTCGCCGACGGCGAGTATTCCGGCGATGATGGTCAGGACCGTGAGCGTACGTCCGTTCATGCTTCCTCCCAGGTGGGATCGGTGGTGAGCTCACAATGCCGCCGCGCCGTTCCCGGGCAGAAGAGGCGCTTTCCCGATCACTCCGGGAAGTTCTCCTGGTCGCGGGCCCGGTGGTGACTTCTTTACAGTGAGCTGATGGACGCCGCGCAACGTGAACTGAACGACCAGATCGACCTAGCGACGCAGCGCCTGCTCGGCACGGCCCGGATCCTCACCGAACCGGACCTCCGGGCGCCGTCACTGCTGCCGGGATGGACGCGGGCGCATGTCCTCGCGCACCTGGCCCGGGGAGCCGACGCGATGCGGAACCTGCTGGTCGGTGTGCGGTCCGGGCAGGAGCGTCCCGCCTACGTCAGCGCCGAAGCGCGGCAGGCCGACATCGGGCACGGTGCGGGCATGGAAGCGGCTGAGCTCATGGCCGACCTGGCCGACTCGGCGATGGCCTGGCGCACCATCGCCAGACAGCTGCCCGATGAGCGGTGGCAGGTCCCGGTGCGGATCCTGGACTCGGTGCCCTTCCCGGCCGATCAGTTGCTGACCCGGCGGCTGGTCGAGGTGGAGCTGCATCATGGCGACCTCGGGGCCGGGTACGGCCCGGCCGACTGGCCAGCCGCCTTCGCCGCCATGGAACTGGCCGAGCCGATGCGGTCGCAGCGTGCGGACCGGCTCACCTCGACGCGCCAGGCCGAACCTCTGGCACCAGTCCGGCCGTCCGCGCCCTACCGGCCTAACCAGCGGCTGCCGGGGAGCTGGCTCGGAACAAGGTGATGGCCAGGGCCCGGCCCAGGAGCGGATCGGCGAGCGGCATCAGGTACCGGTAGCGGGCAGGCAACTGGCTGCGCATCGCCCGCGGCGGCCGGGTGATCGAGGCGGACTGCCTGACCTCCAGTCCGAGCCGCTCCAGCGAGCGCGGATCATCGCAGGCCCAGGCCCACCGGGCATCCATGTCCTTCTTGGCGGCCAGCCGGTGCTGCCGGTCGAGGGTTTGCTTCGGGTAGGTGTCCAGCGCGATCAGGGCGCCGGGGAATCGCTCCGCGAGGCGGGCCAGCGTCGCTGTGACCTGTTCTTCCTTCAGGTAGGCGAGCACTCCGTCGGCGACGAAAAAGTACGGTCCGCGGCTTTGCGCGACGACCGGCAGCCAGTCCTCGTCCAGGGCGGAGGCGGCTATCATCCGGCGCCGACCGGTGTCGGCGAAGAAGTTCCGGCGCAGGTCGATCGTGTCCGGCAGGTCCAGGTCGAACCAGTGCACCTGGCCGTTGTCGACCCGCTCGAACCGGGTGTTCAGGCCGGTGCCGAGCTCCACGACTGTCGCGGCCGGATGCGCGGCCAGGAACGAGCGGACCCAGAAGTCGATGATCGCGGTCCGCAGGACGGTGACCAACCCGCCGGCTCCCCGGCCGTACTTGGCCGCGTCGTAGTCGATCGACTGCGCCAGTTGCACGGCCTTGGGATCACGCAGCACCGGGTGCTTGCGCTGCGTTTCCCGGGCCCGGGCCGCGAGCGGGATGAACAGGGTCTCTTGCACGGCACCGAGCCGGACCTGCTGCTTACCCTCCATGTGTCCCATCACATGCACCTATCCAGTCCGCGGGAAACCATGTCCGTTCGGGAAAATGATCAGGCAGCGGGATCAGGCGGGCCAGACCACGGGGAACAGCGGGTGGTCCATGGCCGCGCCAGCCGCAAGCTCGGCGTGCAGGTCGTCGAAGGGCGGAGAGGTCCGCCAGGCGCGCGGGGCGTGCCTGGCCGCCGCCGACAGGTAACGCAGCGACAAGATCCGCCGACGGCTCTGGTGGGGAAATCCGGGTGCGCCGTGCACGGTCAGGAAGTCAAAGAAGATGGCGTCACCGGGCCGCAGGTCGAACCGCCGGATGTCGAAGCGATGCGGGTCGGCGTCGATGTCGGGCAGTTCGGCCAGGCTGCCCTCGGGGAACCAGCGGGCCTGCTTGCGCAGGAAGGTGCGGGGCATCAGCCAGGGGCCGCGATGTGAGCTGGCCACCAGCTCCAGGCACCCGTCCTCCGGCACCGGGTCCACTGCGATCCAGGCGCTGACGCCCCGGCCGTCGACGTTGTAGTAGGGCTGGTCCTGGTGCCACGGCGTGCGCTGCCTGGTCCGGCCCTCCTTGACCAAGACGTGATCGTGGTAGAAGCGGACCTGCGGCGTGGCCATCAGGGCCGCGGCCAGGGCAGGCACCCGGGAGTACCGGGCCAGCTGCTCGATCTGGGGTATCTCCTGCCACCGGCAGAAGTCCTCGGTGAAGGTACCCGGGTCATCGGCGCCGCTGGCCACCTGGGCGAGCGGGCTAGGCCGGGCCAGCACCGCGTCGATCGCGGCGGCGGCGACCGCCACCTCGCCCGGATCAAGGACCGAACGCAGGCACGCGACGCCGTCCCGGGCGAAGGCCGCGACTACCTCGTCGTCAGCATGTACGGGCTCCATGGCCGCACTCTAACTCCGGCTGCGGCGCCGGCTGCGGCAGGGGTTGCGGCCTAAGGTTAAGTGGAAGGCTGGCTACACTTACGCTGTGGGCTCATGATTTCCAGGCGAACACGGAGAGGCGGCCGAGCATGGCACGCGGCGTTCAGGTCGGTGACAAGGCTCCCGACTTCACCTTGCCGTCGCAGTCCGGCGAGCCGGTCCGGCTGCAGGACAGGCTCGGCGAACGGGTGGTCGTCTTGTACTTCTACCCCAAGGACAACACCAGCGGCTGCACCGCCGAGGCCTGCGCGTTCCGCGACAGCCATGAGACCTTCACCGATGCCGGCGCCGAGGTGATCGGGGTCAGCTCCGACTCGGCGGACAAGCATGCCGCATTCGCCGGCCGGCACAAGCTGCCGTTCACCCTGCTGGCGGACCAGGGCGGCCGTGTCCGCAAGGCTTACGGGGTGCCAGCGGTCCTCGGCCTGATCCCCGGCCGGGTGACATACGTGATCGACCGCACGGGGACGGTCCGGCACATCTTCAACTCGATGACCAACATCGACAAGCACGTCAGCGAGGCTCTCGAGGTGGTCAGGCAGCTGCAGGCCGAGCAGCCCGCCTTAGGGTGCCTCATCCGCTAGCACCTCCCGGCGGAGCTCGGGGAACACCTTGGACACCTTGCTCAGCAGGTAGTCGCCGTAGGTACCGGTGAACGCGTGCAGGTTCTGGCCGTCCCAGCGCGGTCGGCCGCTTTCGGTGACCGCGGCCCGCCCGGGCAGCGGGGGGATCTCGGCGGTGAAGCCGGGGTCGAGGAAAAACGGGAAGGACAGCCGGTCCCGGCCGCTAGCGTTGCGGACCCGGTGCGAGGTCGACCGGTACCAGCCGCCGGTCAGCCGGTCGAGCATGTCGCCGATGTTGGCGACGAAGGTGCCTTCGAGCGGCGGCGCGTCGATCCAGCCGGCGGGCGTGCTGACCTGGAGGCCGCCGTTGGCGTCCTGGGCCAGCAGGGTCAGCAGGCCGTAGTCGGTGTGCTCCCCCACGCCCCAGCTGCGATCGCCGGGCGGCGGTGCCGGGTAACGGAACACCCGGAACAAGACGGTCGGGCTGGCGGTGTAGCCTGCGGCGAAGTAGTCCGCGTCCAGGCCCAGGCTCAGCGCCACGCGCGCAGGACCGCCTGGCCCACGCTGGTCAGCGCGTCGATGTACGCCAGCACGGCGGCGCGCAGCTCCGGAACCTGCCGCGGGAACAGGTTGCGGCCGTGCAGCGGGAGCCCGGCCCGCACCCCGGGATCTTCGGCGCCGAGCTCGGCGCCGAAGTACAGCCCCTCCTTCAGGTCGGGCTGACCCGAGGTGAGTTCGGCCCCGACCGGGAAGTACCCCCGCCAGGCCGGGCCGCCGCGAGCCATGGCGATCTTCATCTTGGCGGCCAGCGGCAGCTCGAAGAATGCGGCGCAGGCCGCCGCCAGCCTGGCGGGCAATTCCGGCGGGACGCCGTGGCCGGTGACGTAGAAGAAGCCGTGCTCGCGGCAGGCCGCCTCGATCTGCCGGGCTGCCTCCGCCCGCCGGGCGGACTGCGGGGACAGCAGCGGCGCGACGTCGACGACCGGGAGGGTGCCGAACGAGTGACTACTTGCCATGGCTCGATTCTGCCCGCCCCCGGGGGCCAAGCGCGCACCTACCCGCCGGTCTCCGGCCCCAGGTTTCCGGCGGTCACCGATACTTGAGAACATGGGAAGCCAACATGCTGCTGATCGTCTTCGCAGCCGGATCGGCGCGGCCATCTTCCAGCGGGTGGCCGGACCGCAGGGCTCGGGCCGCCGGCGGCAGATCCACCAGGCGGCGGGCGAGCGCTGGTTCGCCGAGGACCGGCCGGTCCGCCAGGTGCACGGGGATTCGTCGATGTTCATCGGCGGGATCAGGGCCCTGCTGCTGCAGTCGCTGCACCCGCTGGCCATGGCCGCCGTGGCGCAGCACTCGGATTACCGTGGCGACCCGTGGGGCCGACTGCAGCGGACCAGCTATTTCCTGGCCGTCACCACGTTCGGCCGGGCCGATGACGCCCAGGCGGCCATCGCGCGGGTCCGCGCGGTCCACGAGCACGTCACCGGGACCGCCCCCGACGGGCGGCCGTACGCCGCCTCCGACCCGCACCTGCTCACGTGGGTGCACATCGCCGAGGTGGACAGCTTCCTGCGCGCCCACACCCGGTTCGGTGCCCGGCCCCTGGACCAGGCCGGACGCGACGGTTACGTCGCCGACATGGCCAGGATCGGCGCAGCGCTCGGCGTACCCGACCCGCCGCGCACCGAGGCCGAACTCGCCGACCGGATCGGCCAGTACCGGGCCGAGCTGACCGTCACCGCCGAGGCGCGCGACGCAGCCCGGTTCCTGCTGCTCAATCCCCCGCTCCCGGCGGTCGCCCGGGCGCCCTACGGGATACTGGCCGCGGCCGCGGTGTCGCTGCTGCCCGGGTGGGCGCGCCGGCCGCTTCGCCTGCCCCGGCTCCCGGTGACCGAGACCATGCTGGTCCGCCCGGCGGGCCACGCCATGGTCCGCGCTATCCGCTGGGCCACCAGCGCGCCGCCGACGACAGCCCAGACCACCTGATCCATCCCATCCGCAGAACTTGTCATTTTGTGAGACGAGGGCGAGCCGTCCCCGGTGAGAGGATCCAGAGATGACGATGCCGACCGTGGCCCTCGACGTGCCGTCCGCGCATGTTCTCGCCGACCAGGCGTCGATCATCGCCGATCTTCAGTACGTTATGGACTGCTGCAAGCGGCTGCTCACCGAGCTGGCTAAGCCCGAGGAAGACCGGGATCCGCTGATGCCGCTCGCGCTCTGGTCGTCCGCCGTGATGGCCTATGCCCGCTGCTTCGGCAAGGGCAAGCGGTTCGGCCTGGCCACCGAGGACGTCAAGAACCTGCCGTTGCACGGGGCGGTCATGAAGTTCCACAAGTGGATACTCGAGGAGCGCGACAAGCTCGCCGCGCATGCGCCGAACCCGTCCGAGGCCGCGAAGGTAGGCGCCGCTCTTTCTCCGCCAGAGCAGAAGGACCGGCGGGTGGAAGGCATCGTGATCTTCGCGTCCAGCCACGTGCTCATCGACGACGTCGGCGTGCGCCAGCTCGGCGGCCTGGCCTCCGAACTGGCCAAGCAGACGGCCGAGAAGGCACAGGAACAGCAGGACGTCGTGCTAAAGGACGCCCAGCAGCTGAACCTGGAGAGCTTGTACCGGCTGCCGACGCTGGGCACCTGGCCGCCCGGAGACAGCCCGCCCGAAGACGGCCCCGCGGAAGGCAGCCCGGCCCAAGGCAGCGCGGGGGCCTAAAGTCGCTATCCAGCGCGGTACGCGGTACTGGTCGTGCCGGGCGCTCGGTCCACTCGTCACTGATCGCCCTCGACGGCCCGGACGCGGCGCATGACCTCTTCGGCGCCGAGTGCCGCCGCCACCGCGGCCAGGTCGGGGCTGCGCGGCGTCCCGGTCAGCAGAACCCGGATGACCTGGGACGCCTCGCGGATGGAGCCACGGTAGGCGGCCGGTTCCTGCTTGTAGACCTTCTGGCTGGGCGCGAACCCGAGGTCGGCCGCGAGCCGGCGGATCTGGTCGAACCAGTCGGTTTCCGCCGCCGGCGGCTGGTAGGCGCCGGCGAAGGCCCGGGCCACGGCCCGGACCAGGTCCGGGTCGAGGCCGCCGAAACGGGCGTCCGCGGGGTCGGTGACCAGATTGAAGAGCTGCGGGAAAAAGTATCCGTAGACGTCGGGGAAATCCGCCCACTTGCGCAGGTCCTTGCGCGGGTTGGCGACGCCCTCCCGCTCGATGGCCAGGGCCCGCAGCGCTAGCTCCTGCTCGACGACCAGGACCGCGGCCAGCTCGGGGGCATAGCGGTCAGCCCAGGTGCTGACCTCGGCGAGGATCTGCTGGCCGGACAGGGTGGCGATGTAGTCGGCGGAGATGTCGTCCAGCTTGGCCATGTCCACCAGCGGGCCCGCGGTGCCGCATTCGGAAAGCCGGATCGGCGCGGCCAGCGCCTCGGCCAGCGGCATCTCGGCGAGCCTGCCGTTGGCCAGGCCGCGCAGGTAGTACTGGACCGCCGGGGCCGGGTAGCCCCGCTCGATGTAGAAGCTCACGGTGGCTTCCGGGTCCCGGCGCTTGGACAGCTTGCGGCGGCTGCCGCCCTCCTGCTTCATCAGCAGCGCGATGTGCGCGTACTGAACCCGCGGGAAGCCGAGGGCGTCGAAAAGCTGCAGGTGCAGCGGCACCGAGGAGATCCACTCCTCCCCGCGGATGACCAGGTTGACTCGCATCAGGTGATCGTCCACGGCGTGCGCGAAGTGGTAGGTGGGCAGCCGCGGTTCGGTATCGCTGCTCTTCAGGATCACCGCGTCGTTGCGGTTGTCGTCGAGGGACAGCTCGCCGCGGATCGCGTCGGTGAAGCTCACCCGGGCGCCTGCGGTCCCCGGGGAGCGGAAGCGGATCACGTAGGGGTCACCGGCCGCCAGCCGCTTGGCGACCTCCTCCGGATCGGCGTCGCGCCAGATCGCCCACTTGCCGTAGTAACCCGGCAGGGCGCCTGCCGCCCGCTGCCGCGCGGTGATCTCCTCCAGGTCCTGCTTGGTCGCGAAGCACGGGTAGGCACGGCCCTGGCGCACCAGTTCCCGGACGTAAGTCAGGTAGATCTGCCACCGCGCGGACTGGGAGTACGGCCCGTAGTGGCCGGTCTGGTCGTCCTCGTCCGGGCCGATGGAGAAGTACGCGAACGCCTCGGCGAACTGGGCCGCAGCGCCCTCGGCCACGCGGGCCTGGTCGGTGTCCTCCAGGCGGACCAGGTAGACGCCGCCGGATTGCCTGGCGACATCCACGTCGATGGTCGCCGCATAGACGCCACCGATGTGCAGGAAGCCCGTGGGGCTCGGCGAGAAACGGGTGACTTTCGCTTCTTCGGGCAGGTCACGGGGCGGGTAGAGGTTCTCCCAGTGGTCCGGCTCGGGCAGGTCCGGCGGGAACAGGGAATTGACGACATCTCGGCTGAGCATGAGCGAACGGCTCCGAACGACGTATGGTCAAGGCCGCAAGCAGCGTACCCGCACCTCACGCGGCGGTGGGATCGGGCCCCGTCGCGGGCCGGGCCGATACCCTTCGAGCATGGACCACGAAGTCGCGCGGAGGTTCGCCGGGCATTGGCTCAAGGCGTGGAACTCACACGATCTCGAAGCGGTGCTCAGCCACTTCTCCGACGACGTGGTATTCAGCTCCCCCATGGCCGCGCAACTCCGCGAAGGCTGCGACGGCGTAGTCCAGGGCAAGGCAGCGCTTCGCGATTACTGGGCCGAAGGGCTGCGCCGGGTGCCAGAGCTGCATTTCGAGATCGAATCGCTCTACGTGGGTGTGCGGACGCTGGTCATCAACTACCGGAACCAGGCAGGAGGCCTGGTCAACGAGGTCCTGGTCTTCGACGGAGCACTTGTCGTCGAGGGGCACGGCACCTACCTGGTCCGTGAGGCGGCGGAAGCCGCCGGCGCCGCACGGCTGCGGGTTATCGGGATGCTGGGCGGGATGAGCTGGGAGTCGACCGCTGAGTATTACCGGCTGGCGAACGAACTGGTCCGCGAGCGGCTCGGCGGGCTGCACTCGGCCCGGCTTGTCCTGGCCTCGGTGGACTTCGCTGAGATCGAGCAGTTGCAGGTCACCGGCCGATGGGAGCAGGCGGCGGAACTGCTCGCCGAAGCAGCCAGGTCAGTCGAGGCGGCCGGCGCCGAGTTGCTGTTGCTCTGCACGAACACGATGCACAAGGTCGCCGGGCAGGTCCAGGACGCAGTCTCAATCCCGCTGCTGCACCTAGCCGACGCGACCGCCGCGGCGGTACGGCGCGCAGGGCTGACCACAGTGGGGCTGCTGGGTACCGCCTTCACGATGGAGCAGGACTTCTACCGCGACCGGCTCGCAAGCCATGGGCTCACCGTGCTCGTGCCGCCGGCAGAAGAGCGGGCGGAGGTCCACCGCGTGATCTATGACGAACTCTGCCTCGGTCAGGTGCGCGAGGCCTCCAGACAGGCGTACCGGAAGGTCATAGCCCACCTCGCGCAGGCGGGAGCGGAAGGCGTGATCCTCGGCTGTACCGAAATCGAGCTCCTCGTGGGGCCCGGGGACAGCCCTGTCCCGGTGTTCTCGACGACACGGCTGCACGTGGAGGCGGCCGTCGAGGCGGCCATCGTGCCTAAACCCGCTCACTGCCTGCCTAGGGTGCCAGGGATTTCCACGGGTGCCTAGGGACCAGGCCGCCGCATGGCCGCGCCCTTGATCCGGGCGATGGCCTCGCACTCAGCGGCCTCGCAGGCAACGGGCGCATCCGGGCGTTCTTCCAGCCTCAGTGACTCCACCGGGCCGTTGAAAAAGTGGCCGCGCGGACACCGGATCCGGGCGCTTTCCAGCGGCCCGTCCGTTGACCTCATCAGGTACCGGTCTTCCACCTCGGCCGGCAGCCCGCACCGGACCGAACCGCTCTTGTCCATATAGGCCGGACAGTCAAGGAACCTCGCACTGGCATCCATCGGTGACCCCCATTCCGCTGGAGCGGCGCCCTCGCACCCCGCTCCCGTTCGCGAGGGCGCCCTTGCCGAATCGGAGGACCGGACGGCGCGCCTGATACATCCCCGCCGCGGCCGATCGACCTGCCCGGTGTTCCCCGCGCTGAACCAGGCCGGTCCCCGGCACGTGTATCTGGGTGGGACCGTGGGGCAGAGTGCCGCTTGCCTTGGCGCCGATGGCATCTGCTCCCTCATCCTTCAGTGGACTATGTTCCGCAGCTAAAAGACGGCAGCGGCCCGGGGCTACCACTCCGCCCACCCCGGGCCGCTGCTCAGGCTGTGACGTCTGAGGTCTCGCGGCCTTGTTATGTAGGAACACGCGTATGTTCATAGGTATTGACAATCTCTTGTCATGGCCTGACCATGATCTCAGCCTGAGGAGCCATCTGGGCTGGTAGAACGTCTTGCCAGCCGCATCTTGGTCTTCCTCGCCCTGGTGATGCTGAGGCTGGAGGTAGCCCAGTGACAAGTAGCAGTGAAGCATCGGTTCCGGCAGGACCGGCCAGCGCAGGGACGTCCCCGTCCACCCGGCTGTTCGTCCGGCAGACATCCGGCCTCGTCCGTGACCTGGGCATCCCGGCGGCGACGGGCATCTCGCTGGCGTCGGTCGCCGTCGTCAACACGTTCATCAACTTCAACGCCGGGCTGACGGACTTCGCCAAGGCCGACATGTACCTGCCGCTGATCGCGGCCGCGATCATCTGGCTGGTCGCCATGTTCGCCTACCGCTACCTGCTGCGCGCCGTGCCCCGGGCGGGCGGCGAGTACGTCTACCTGTCCCGAATCGTGTCGCCGGTGGCGGGCTCGATCGCCGGGCTCGGCATCGCCGTGGTGTTCACCTACGTGCTGTCGACCAACGCGCACTTCGCCGCGCAGTTCACCCCGTTCATGCTGAGCGGGCTGGGCGCGGCGTTCCACAGCACCGCGGTCGCGAACGCCGGCAACCACCTGACCAGCAACATCGCCATCGCCTGGCTGAGCGTCGTGGTCATGCTGATCGTGGCCGCGCTGTCGCTGTTCTCGGTCCGGGTGGTGGCCCGAATCATCTTCTGGCTGATCGTCTTGCAGGTCGTGGCGTTCATCGTGCTGATCGGCATTCTGGGGACCAACTCGCACGCGGACTTCACCTCGGCGCTGGCTACCTATAGCCACTCCCCGAACGCGTACGCGGCCATCATCACCGGCGCCAAGGCGAACGGCGTGGTGTTCGGCACATCGATCGCGGCGGCGGTGGCGATCATCCCGTTCATGGTGCTCAACTACAACGGCGTGCTGTACTCCTACTACGTCGGCGGCGAGCTGCGGCGGCCCGGCCGTACCTACCTGTACGCCTCGGCCATCAGCATCGGCGTGCTCGTCGTGCTGTGGATCGGCGTCTGGGCGCTGCTGCGCGCGCGGGTGGGCCTGACCTTCATGCAGGCGCAGGCCAACCTGGGCGTGGCCGATCCGGCCGCCTACGCGAAGATCACCAGCCTGAGCTCGGTGTCCGGCGGTCTGGGCTACGGCATGGTGCTGTCCACCGACCCGATCACCAAGATCCTGTTCGCGACCGCGGTGCCGCTGGCCGAGATCGCCGTCAACCTAGCCTTCCTGACCGTCACCACCCGCGTCCTCTTCGCCCAGGCCTTCGACCGGCTGCTGCCGGTGAGCGTGGCCAAGATCGGCGATCGCAACCACGCGCCGAACGTCGCCATCGCCATCGTGCTCGTGATCGGCATCGGGTTCTGCTTCCTGACCAGCCTGGTCAACCTGGGCAGCATCGTCGCCCTGCAGAGCCTGTTCTTCGCGTTGATCCTGCTGGCCGGCGGCATCGCGGCGACCGCGCTGCCGCTGCGGCGGGCCGACCTGATCCAGACGCCGGGGCTGCCGGACGACGCCAGGAAGAAGTGGCTGCGCAAGGTCATGCTGGTCGGCGGGGCCACCACGGTGCTGGCCCTGTTCACCGTGTACGAGCTGATCGCGCACTCCAGCGTGTACGGGAAGTTCAGCTGGGAGTCGATCCTCACCCTGGTGATCGTGCTCGGCGCCGGGCCGGTGATCTACGTCATCGCCCGTTCGATACGCAGGCAGCGCAACTCGCTCGACCTGAACATGGCCATGCGCGAACTTCCCCCGGAGTAGACGGATGCTGCGAGGCAAATCCAAACGCTCCAAGACGCGCGGGCTGCGCATCTACTTCGCTACCGACCTCCACGGGTCCGAGGTCTGCTTCCGAAAGTTCCTGGCCGCGGCCAGGGTGTACGAGGCGGACGTGATCATCCTGGGCGGTGACTTCGCGGGCAAGGCCATCGTCCCGGTGCTGGCCGAGGGCGGCTCGCTCCGGGCCCGGGTCGGCGGCGAGGAGATTACCGTGCCCGAGGCGGAGTGGGACCGGCTGGTCGCCGACATCGGCAAGAGCGGTCTGTACCCGATCCGGATGGACGCCGCCGAGCTGGCCCGGCTGTCCGACGATCCAGCGGAGCTCGACCAGCTGTTCCACCGCGAGATCTCGGCCCGGATGCAGCGCTGGTGTGACCTGGCCGCCGAGCGGCTCGACCCCACAGTGCGCTGCATCATCACGCCGGGTAACGACGACCCGGTGGATGCGGACGCGGTGCTGGCGGCGCACGACCGGGTGGAGTCCCCGGAGCTCGAGCTGTGCGACCTCGGGCCGGTGACCATGGCCAGCCTGGGGGTGGTGCCGACCACGCCGTGGAACACCGAGCGGGAGTGCACCGAGGACGAGCTGGCCAAGCAGATCAGCGAGATGCTCGACCCGGTGCCCGACGGCCAGCCCTGCATCCTCAACCTGCACTGCCCGCCGTACGCCTCGGGGCTCGACGACGCCCCCGAGCTCGACGCCACGCTGAAGCCGGTGATCCGCGGCGGCCGGCCCAGCATCATCCCGGTGGGCAGCCACGCGGTGCGCGAGGCTATCAAGCGCTACCAGCCGGTGGTGGCTCTGCACGGGCACATCCACGAGTCCCGGGGCGCGCAGAAGATCGGCCGGACGCTGTGCGTCAACCCGGGCAGCGACTATTCCTCCGGCGTGCTGCGCGGGGCCGTGATCGACATCGCGCAGGACGGGTCCTGCCTCGATTTCCTGTTGACCACCGGTTGACCGAGTCGTCGAGCAGCTGTGTTCGCTGAGCGGGTAGCCGAGGTCAGGCAAATCCGCGCGCGGCGACCCGAGATGGTGGCGCAGGCGGCGGCCAAGCGTAAGCAGGCCCCCGCGTTTCCGGGCCGCCTGGTGCTGATCGCCGCCGACCACACGGCGCGCGGCATCCTGCGGGCCGGCCGGCGCGAGACGGCCATGGCGGACCGCGCCGATCTGCTCGAGCGGCTGTGCGTGGCCCTGGGCCGGCCCGGCGTCCACGGCGTGCTCGGCACCGCTGACGTGCTGGAGGACCTGCTGCTCCTTGGCGCGCTCGAGGGCAAGATGGTGATTGGCTCGATGAACCGGGGCGGCCTAGCCGAGACGGTCTTCGAGATCGACGACCGGTTCACCGGGTACGACGCGCCCGCCATCGCGCGGATGGGCTTCGACGGCGGCAAGATGCTGATGCGCATCGACCCTCGCGACCCGGCCACCGCGGCCACCCTGCAGGCCTGCGCGAGCGCCGTGTCCGACCTGGCCACCCGCCGGCTGACCGCGATGATCGAGCCGTTCATCGCGCGCCGGGAAGACGGCCGGATCCGCAACGACCTGTCCCCCGAGGCGATGATGCGGGCCATTTCCGTCGCCTCCGGCCTGGGTGCCTCCTCGGCCTACACCTGGCTGAAGGTTCCCGTGGTGCCGGACATGGAACAGGTCATGGCCGCCTCGACGCTGCCGGCCCTGCTGCTCGGCGGCGAGGTGCCCGACGACCCCGAGTCCGCGTTCGCGGGCTGGCTCAAGGCGCTGCGGCTGCCGAACGTCCTGGGGCTGGTCGCAGGCCGGTCGCTGCTCTACCCGGCCGACGACGACGTGGCCGGCGCGGTGGACACCGCGGTCAGCCTGCTGTGAGCTTTGCCGGGCGGCCGACTGGCCTCGGGGTAACATCCTGGCCCGTTCGGGATAAATCTGTCCCGCGCGAACAAAGTGGACACGCGTAGCCCGGCTGCCCATGCCCAGCCTGAGCATGGGCGCCGGGCCCGGCGGTGCCCGTCAGGCGCTCGGTGCGGTGGCGCCGTGCAGGGCGTCCTGGAGCTCCTTCTCGCCTTCCTTGGACAGGGAGGTCTTGAGGACGGTGCCGCCGTACTTGCTCATGGCCTCGACGGCCTTGTCCGGGGTGACCTTCTCCACCATCAGGAACAGCGCCGAGGTGCCGGGCTGCAGCATGCCGCGGACCTGGTCCTGGAACTGCTTGTCGATGCCGGACTTGGTGACCTTGCCCATCAGCGCGCCCAGCCCGGCCCCGATGGCCATCCCGAAGACCGGGATGAAGAACAGCAGGCCGAACAGCAGGCCCCAGAACATGCCCCAGGTCGCCCCGCCGCCGACGAGGTGATGGTGGGTGTGCACGTGGTAATCGCCCTTGTCGTCGCGGACGATCACCGCGATCGCGTCAGGTTCGATGATCAGGTCGGCGGCCAGCCGCCGTGCCTCGTCGGCGGCGGCCTCGGCGGTCGCCTCGTCGGGGTATCCGATCGCGATCAGGTCAGCCATG
>JBAUAY010000234.1:0-3161 GCA_049676235.1 Streptosporangiaceae bacterium | reverse complement strand
CGCCGTTGTTCCAGGCGCGCTGGCGGTGGAACCTGAACACCTCGCTGACCATCCTGCGGATGCGCGGCGGCCGCAAGAACCCGCCGGCCATCCAGCGGATGGAGGCCGATGACCTGATGGCGGCGGTGTTCCCGACGCTGGCCGCCTGCCAGGAGAACGTGGCGCCGGGCCCGCTGGAGATCCCGGACCACCCCCTGGTGCGGCAGACGCTGGAGGACTGCCTGCACGAGGCGATGGACATCGACGGGCTGCGGGACCTGGTGGCCGGGATCGAGGCCGGCCGGATCAGCGTCATCACGCGTGACACCACGGAGCCGTCCGTGCTCGCCCACGAGATCCTGAACGGCCAGCCGTTCACCTACCTGGACGACGAGACGGAGGCGGCAAACCGCCGGAGCCGGCAGGTGCGGATCCCGCGCGGGCTGCCGGTGCAGGCCCGCGACCTGGCCCGGCTCGACCCCGGCGCGATCGAACGGGTCAGGGACGAGATCCGGCCGCAGCCGCGCGACGCGGATGAGCTGCACGACCTGCTGATGACGCTGTTCGCCATGCGGCCGCAGGCGCCGTGGCGCGGGTGGTTCGACGACCTGTCCGACGCGGGCCGCGTGGCGGAGATCCCGGTGGGCGGGGTGGATGAGGGCGTGCTGTGGTGCGCCGCCGAACGGCAGGCCGTGCTGCAGCCGCTGTACCCGGGCCTGCAGGTCCCGCCCGGGAGCCCGCAGGTCTTTGGGTCGAAGTCCATGGACCCGGAGACGGCGGCGGCCGAGATGCTCCGCGGCCACCTGGACGTGCGGGGTCCGTCCACGGCGGAGGACCTGGCCCGGGCCGCCGCGTTGCCGAACGTAACCCTCGCGCTGATCCGCCTGGAGAACGAAGGCTTCGCCCTGCGCGGCCGCTTCACCGATCCCGATGGGCCAGAAGAGTTCTGCGCCCGGCGGGTGCTGACCCGCATCCACGCGTACACCAGGCAACGGAAGCGACGCGAGGTCGAGCCGGTCACGTCCCGGGACTTCATGCGGTTCCTGCTGCGCTGGCAGCACGTCACCCCGGATACCAGGCGGGAAGGCAGCCGCGGCGTGCTCTCGGTGGTCGCGCAGCTGCAGGGCTTCGAGCTCGCCGCCGGGGCCTGGGAGAAGGCCATCTTCCCGGCCCGGGTGACCGGGTACCGCCGGGAGTGGCTGGACGAGGCGTGCCTGGACGGAGGCATCGCCTGGGGCCGGCTGTCGGTGCGCGGCGAGCCGGACGAACCGCCCCGCCGCGGTGGCCTGACCCCGTCCCGGGCTACCCCCGTCACTTTGACGATCCGCGACGACCTGCCGTGGCTGCTGCGGGCGGCCCGCGGCGACCACCGCCCCGCGGAACCCGGACCGGGGAGCACCAGCGAGGTGATCGAGGCGTTGCGAGATCGCGGCGCGCTGTTCCCGCCGGACCTGGAGGTCCTGACCGGGCGGCTGCCGGCCGAGATCGAGGAGGCGTTGTGGGACGGCGTGGCCCGGGGGCTGGTCACGGCGGACGGTTTCCGCGCCGTGCGGTCGCTGTTCGCCCGCCGCGCCGCCCAGAGCGCTCCCGGCAGGCACCGGCTCCGCCGCGGCAGCCAGCTCAGCTCGAGGACGGCCGGGCGATGGTCCCTGCTGCCCGAGCCCCCGGCCGAGTGCGACCCTGATGACCTGGCCGAAGCCGTCGCCGAGCAACTCGCCGCCCGCTGGGGCGTCGTGTTCCGCGACCTGCTGGCCCGGGAGAACCTCGCCGTGCCCTGGCGCGAGGTGCTGTGGGCGCTGCGGCGGATGGAGGCCCGCGGCACGATCAGCGGCGGCCGGTTCGTCACCGGGTTCAGCGGCGAGCAGTTCGCGCACCCCGACGCGGTGGAGATGCTCCGCGAGATCAGGAAGCGGCCGCTGACCGGGGAGACGATCCTGCTGTCCGCGGCCGACCCGCTCAACCTGGCCGGCATCGTGCTACCCGGCCCGCGTATCCCCGCGCTCCGGACGAACTCCATCAGCTACACCGACGGCGCCGCCACGTCTTCCGAGGGACGCCCGGTCCTAACTGCCTGATCCCGGGGGCGATAACCAGTGGCGATTTCACGTCGCTGACGCGTAGGTTCAGCCCTCGGGAGGTGTGGTGGACGGTTACCGACACTCGGTCATCAGCGCCGATGGCACCCGGATCGGGCTGCTGACCGCCGGACAGGGCCCGGCGCTAGTGCTGGTGCACGGCGGGATGGGCTGCATAGAAAGCTGGCAGCCCCTCTGGGGCACGCTGACCAGCCGGTGGCGCGTGACAGCCATGGACCGGCGCGGCCGGGGAACCAGTGGCGACACCGCACCCTACGATCTCAGCCGCGAATACCAGGACGTCGCGGCCGTCGCAGCCAGCCTGGCCGAGGACGGGCCGGTCGACGTGTTCGGCCACAGCATGGGCGCGACCTGCGTGCTGGGCGCCGTGTCCGGCGGGGCGCCGGTGCGGCGCCTCGCCCTGTACGAGCCGCCCGGCCCGCCGACTGTCCCGCGGGAATGGCGGGACCGCGCTAACACCATGATCGCCGACGGCAAGCCGGGAAAGGCGATGATGAGTTTCCTGCGCGAGATCATCGGCCTGTCCGCCGCGCGGATAGATGAACTCAGGAACGCTCCGCGCGGTTATGACGTGCTGCCGATCGTGTCCGCCACGATGCCCCGCGAGGCCCAGGCCCTGGCCACCGTCGACCTGAAGGCCCTGGCGGCCGCCGTCCCAGTTCCGGTCCTGCTGATCCTCGGCTCGGCCAGCCCGGCCTGGGCGCGCGGGATCACCGAGGACCTGACGGCCGTCCTCCCCCGGAGCACCCTGGCCGTCCTGGACGGCCAGGGTCATGAGGCCACTGAATCAGCGCCGGAGCTGCTCGCGAGCCGGCTGGCCGGGTTCTTCCGTTACTGACTGACCTTGTCCGCGCGGTGCGGCAGCTTCCAGCCCGGGCGGACGAAGTGGCACGTGTAGCCGTTGGGATACCGCTCGAGGTAGTCCTGATGCTCGGGCTCGGCCTCCCAGAACGGCCCGGCCGGCGTCACCTCGGTGACCACCTTGCCCGGCCACAGGCCCGAGGCGTCGACGTCGGCGATGGTGTCCTCGGCGACCTTCTTCTGCGCGTCGCTGACGTAGAAGATGGCCGACCGGTAGCTCGCCCC
>JBAUAY010000233.1:0-3093 GCA_049676235.1 Streptosporangiaceae bacterium | reverse complement strand
GGTCACCCCGGCCACGGTGCCCCGCCAGCCGGCGTGCACGCAGCCGAGCACGCCGGCCACCGGATCGTGCAGCACGATCGGCACGCAGTCCGCGGTCAGAATCACGAGGACCACGCCGGGGGTCCCGGTGACCAGCGCATCCGCGCCGGCGATGGCGTCGTCGAGGCCGAACGCGCCGCTCCCCCGGTCGGCCTGGCCCACGACACGGACCCCGGCGCCGTGCACCTGGCGGGCGAACACGAAGTCCTCCAGGCTCGCGCCGAAGCCGGCCGCCAGCCGGTGCCGGTTTTCCCGTACGCATCCCGGGTCGTCGCCCACGCTCAGGCTCAGGTTCAAGGTCGCGTAGGGGCCGGACGACACCCCGCCTGAGCGGGCGGTGACGGCGGCGTCGGCACCCGATGCGTCCAGGGCCGGCCAGGCCAGCAGGGCCAGCCCGGCCGGTGCGGGGCGGAGCACGGTGGGGCCGGCGGCCACTGGGCCCGTCGGGAGGGTGTCGGAGGTCATCGGGTGTGAGCTTAGTGGCGCCCGGGTCAGGCCTGGGTCTGGCCGCTAGCGGACACTGCGTAGGACTCGGCGGCGCGCAGGGCGCGCAGGAGGTTGCCGCCGGCCAGAGCGGCGCACTCGGCTTCGGTCCAGCCGCGGGCCAGCAGCTCGGCGAACAGGGCCGGGTAGGCGGAGACGTCCTCCAGGCCGACGGTCACGTCGGGGGTGCCGTCGAAGTCGCCCCCCAGGCCCACGTGCCCCACCCCGGCGACCTCGCGGACGTGTTCCACGTGGTCGGCGACCTGGGCCAGCGTCGCCCGGGGCAGCGGATGGGCACGCTCCCACTCGGGCTTGAGGCTGAACAGCTGGCCGAAGTCCTTCGGGTCCAGTCCGCGGCGCGCCGCCTCGGCCTTGAGGCCGGCCAGCCAGTCGGCGCACTCCTGGGAGACGAAGCCGGGCACGAACGTCACCATGCAGACGCCGCCGTTGCCGGCCAGCCGGGCGAGCACGTCGTCGGGCACGTTGCGCGGGTAGTCGCAGAGCGCGAGGGCCGAGGAATGACTGAAGATCACCGGCGCCGCGGCCACGTCGAGCGCGTCCCGCATCGTATCCGGGGACACGTGCGACAGGTCGACGAGCATGCCGATCCGCTGCATCTCGCGGACCACGTCCCGGCCGAACTCGGTCAGCCCGCCGGCCTGCGGCTCGTCGGTGGCCGAATCGGCCCAGCCGACATTGGCGTTGTGGGTCAGCGTCAGGTACCTGACGCCGAGCGCGTATAGCATCCGCAGCACGCCGAGCGACCCGGCGATGGCGTGGCCGCCCTCGGCGCCGAGCAGCGAGGCTATCCGGCCGGAGGCGAAGATCCGCTCCACGTCGTCCGCGGTCAGCGCGAGTTCGAGCGCCTCGGGATAAGCCGCGATCATCCGGTGGACCACATCGATCTGCTCGAGCACGGTGGCGACTGCGCCGTCCCCGGCCAGCGAGGCCGGCACGTAGACCGACCAGAACTGCGCCCCCACCCCGCCGGCCGCGAGCCGGGGCAGGTCGGTGTGCGTGCCGGCGACCGATGCGGCCAGGTTGACCGCAGCGGGATCGCCCGGGGCAAGGCTCAGTGTGGTCACGTCGCCGCCGTCCCGCTGACCGTGGCCGGCCCGTTCGCGCAGTTCCCACGGCAGGTCGTTATGCCCGTCGATGAGCGGGAACCGCCGGAGCAGGTCCCGTGCCTGAAGGTTGAGTTCCGTCACCCTTCGAGCTTATGGGGCCTGCGTATCACCGGGAGGCCACTGGCTTGGGTGACCGTAAATAACCGGCATTCATGCTGGTGAAGCGGCGTGCCGGAGTTACTCTTATGGTGGTTGGGGGCACGTTAGGCGGTGCGCTATGAGCCTGGTCCGATGACCGGAGAGCGGCCCCCGTCGCGCCTTGTCGCCCTCGACGGCGCGGTGAACGTGCGGGACATCGGCGGCTACCGCAGTGCCCACGGGCTGGAAGTCACCCGCGGCCGGCTGTTCCGCGGCGACGCGCTCAGCCAGCTGAGCAGCGCCGATACCGAACGGCTCGACCGGCTCGGGCTGCGCACCGTCATCGACTTCAGGACCCCGGGCGAGGTCCTGCTCGGCGGCGACGACCGGCTGCCCCACGGCGTCGAATCCGCTCACCTGCCGGTCAGCGGCGGCGACCTGGGGGCCCTCTACGAGCTCGTCGCCAGCGGCGATCACGAGCGGCAGCGGCGCGAGCTCGGGGGCGGGCACGCCGCCTCGTTCATGGCCGAGATGAACCGCGGGTTCGTGACGGACGCGCGGCAGCGGGAGGCGTTCGGGGCCGCGCTGCGGCTGGTGTGCGCGCCCGGGCGGCTGCCGCTGCTCTACCACTGCACGGGCGGCAAGGACCGCGCCGGGTGGATGACCGCCATCGTGCTCACCGCCCTCGGGGTGTCACGCGAACTGGTGCTCCGCGACTACCTGCTGTCCAACGACTTCCACCGCACGGGCTACCAGAAGCTCCGCGTGGACCTGGTCAAGACCGGGATCGTGGCCGATCCCGAGCTGCTGCGGCCGATCCTCGAGCAGAGCGCCACCTACCTGGGCGCCGCGTTCGAGGAGGCGGACCGGAGTTACGGATCGTTCGGCCGATTCCTGACCCATGGCCTCGAGGTCAGTGAGGCCCAGCTGGCCGAACTGCGCCGGGCGCTGCTCGGCGACCTGGTGCCACCGGAACCCGTCTCGTTAGCCCTGCTCCGTCAGCCCTTGCGGCGGCGCGGGCCTACCCGGCGCAGCTGGATCCAGGTGAGCACGCTGAAGACCGCCGCAAGCCCGATCATCAGGCCCATGTCGCGCAGCCAGTTCGAGGATGACCGCGTCCACAGCGGGTCAATGATCCCGCCGTCCTTGGTAGGAGGGCTGATGGTGTCGTAGTTGACGGTCGTTGCCACCGCGGCGTAGCCCCAGCGGGACGGCGATATGGCCGCGAAGTACGTGAGCGGGCTCGTCAGCAGCAGCACGCCGCCGGACAGGATGACCTGGGCCATGGTGAGCAGCACCAAGAAGGGCATCGCCTTCTCCGACGTGCTCACCAGGGCGGACACGAGCAGGCCCAGGCACATCGAGG
>JBAUAY010000232.1:0-14305 GCA_049676235.1 Streptosporangiaceae bacterium | reverse complement strand
GCGCTCGACGCGGACCCGTTCTACCGGAGGGAGTTCGGCGACGCGCTGATCTCCTATCTGGTCATGATGAAGCGCTTCGAGATCGGGCGGTACACCGACGCGCTGGCCGAGCTCCCCATGCCGGACGGCCAGGACGTCAGCGACTGGGAGATGCGCGAGTACTTCGAGTTTTTCTAAAGCCCGGCTAAGTGGTTTCGACCGAGTACCACGTCGTGAGGTCGGATGGGTCGGGCTGGAAGTCGTAGCGCAGGCGGCCGTCCCGGGCCAGGGCGATGAGAGTGGCCGAGGTGCTCCCCCATACCCGGCCGTCGGGCAGCTCGCGGCGGACGATGATCGCGCCTGGTTCGGTGGCGGGCAGGTCGTCGCCCCCGGCCAGGGTGAGCCAGTCCGCCCAGGCGTCCTTGAGGGTAGCGGCCGGGTCGCCGGACGGCCTTCGGGCGGCGAACTTCGGGCCGAAGCGCCGTGCCTTCTCGTCGGCCGGTTTCTGCTGGTTGCTGCTCGTGGGCGGGTACATGTGGCCGGCGTTGGTGAGCACGTAGGTAGCCGGATCGAGCTCGGTGAGCTCCGGGGTCCTGCCATCCCAGCCGAGCAGCAGCACCGAGGGAAAGGGGTCCAGGTCGGCGCAGACCAGGTAGAACGGGTCGTAGCTGGCCAGCATGCCGCGGTCTGCATGCAGTTCCCTGAGGGCCTGGAATCCCTCGGCCGCCGTGCGCAGCGGGAGCTCACCGCGAGACCGGCGGCGATCTGGCCGCGCGACCTCGCCCCGGCCGTTGAGGATGCAGCTGACCCGGGGCAGGTCTGGGTGCACCGCGAGCCAGGTCCCGCCGGCCTGCTCGTCACGCCCGCCGATCAGTGGTGATCCGGGCCAGTGCCGGGCCGGCGGCTGCCAGGGGCGGCCCGTGAACTCGTCACGGATGCCAAGCAGGAGCAGCGGCACCCGGTCTTCCGGCGCCAGGCTGACCACGACCGTACACATCGCTTCTGAGTCTTTCACGCGATGTTCTTGAGGGTAGCGGCGAGCCTGGGTTCGTTCGGCTGAAAAATGGGCTCCAGGCGGGACGGGACGCGCGCCCGGACGCTTTGCTTGGTAGGGTCGCGCCGTGAGGCGGGAGGCACGATGAGTGATGAGCCGGACCTGGTTAGCCTGCTGTACCGCGCGGACTGGACGCGGCTGAGCCTGACCGCCGAGGTGAGCGTCACCCGGGACCGCGACCTGGACCGGAGCCCGGTCGACAACGGGCCGCCGCCGCGGGCGCGGGGCGGGGCCCAGTTCGGCCCGTGGTCCGGGCCTTGGTCTGCGCCCTGGTCCGGGCCTTGGTCTGCGCCGTGGTCCGGGCCTTGGTCCGGGCCTCGGTCCGGGCCGCCGCGGGGGCCGGCGTATCAGGAACGGGGCGAACCGGGCGAGTCGTGGCAGGCACCGGAGGAAGGGGAACCGAAGCGGCGCTTCGGCGTGCCTTTGGGGCGGCGGCGCGGCGGGCACGAGTGGGAGCTGGCCACGGAGGTGCTGGGCACCGAATCGAGCCGGTTCACGCTGCTGATCGCGCCCGGCCGACGTTACCGCGAGCAGGGCGAGAGCTACCTCAGCGGGTGTGACGGGGACCGGAGCTGGTTCGCCGTCCAGGAGGAAGGCGGCTGGTCGGTCGAAACGGTCGGCGGCCTCGAGTCGCCGCCAGCGCCGAGACTGCTCCGGCCGTCGTGGCTGCTCACCGGCTTCACCCTGGAACCTGGCGGACCGGCGTCCGTGAGCGGGCGAGATGCCCTGCGGGTAGTGGCGACGCCGCGGCTGAGCATCGGGGACCGGCCGATGGCCGGCCGCCACCGGCTGGACCGCGTGGACGTCACAGTGGATGCCGAACTCGGCATCCTGCTGCGCTGCGAGGAGTTCATCGACGGCAAGCCGCTGCGCGTGACCGAACTGGTCGACGTCCGCGTGGGCCCGACACCGATTGGTAACGGCGCGCAGTTCCGGCCGCCCGGGGGCTGGACCTCCGTCGACGACAGCGTGCCGAGCACGCCGAGCGGACCCGGCTGGGACGTGACCAAGCTCGCGGGCCTGGCCGCGGGTGGCCTGGGCGCGCTGATCAAGTCCTCGCCGTTCCGGCCCTTCGAGACGGCCACGCGGGAGGAGGCCGAGGCCGAGATGCCCTCGTCCGACGGCCCTAGGCCGGCCGACGGGCCGCCGGCCAGCGACGACCTGCTACGCCTGCTGCACTCCAGCCCGGACCGCTGGTCACCCGGGATCACGGCCACGCTGCACCAGTGGCACGACGTCGCCGCGATGCTGGCCCGGATCCCGGACGGCGCGCGGCGCGTGGGCTTCGGCGGGCTCGGCGCTCTCATCGACGCGGCCGGCGAGCGGATCGCGACCGTGCACACGGTTTTGCGGCTTCGCCTCGGCGGATCCGGCCAGTACCGGATCGAGCCGCTGGTCTACCCCGAGCGCACCGGCCGGCTCAGGCGCCCTGGCGGGCACTGGCCCGAGACGGTTATCTGCGACGGGGAGCGGCGGTGGCGGATCGGCGAGGACGAGGTGACGACCGGGCCCGCGACGGCCCTGCCGCCTGAGCTCGCCAACCTGTTTGACCCGTCCTGGCTGCTGGAATGCCAGCTGACCGGCGGGGCTGAGATCGTGACGGGCGGCCGCCGCGGTTATCGTCTGAACGTCGCGTTCGGCTGGCCGTGGGCCTGGTTGTTCTACCCGGGCGAGGTCGTGGTGGATGCCGAGCTCGGCATTCTGCTGCGCAGCATCACCTTTTCCGGCGGCTCCCAGCCGGTGACGCGGTACGAGCTCCGCGACGTGGTAATCGGACCTTCCGGACCCGACGATTTCCGGCCCGACATCCCAGCGGGCATGCGCGTCGTGGAAGAACCGGACGACGGACCGCCCGGGCCGGTCAACCCGGTCAGCCTCATCGCCCGGCAGGCGGCCAAGGAGGCGCGATCAGCGGCCAAAAGCTTCCTCGGCGTCATCCGGAGTGAGGACCCGCGCTGAAATCATCGCCGCGATCAACGAAGGGCTACGCCACGACTTATGCACACGCGCCCTATCGGAAGCCCGTGCAGATCGCGTCGGTGTTGAGCCGCATGGCGCTATCGATGCCACCGGATCGGCCCCCTTGACCTGGCTGGGGCTTCCGCCGCCGGGCCGGGGCTCAACCCCAGGGTGGACCGGCGCGGCCCGGGATCAACCCTGGCGCCGATGCCAACCGGCCGAGCGCGCATAGTCTTAACACGATCAGTAGGGCTCACTCTGGAGGCGACCAGCTGTGCACCGTCCGGCCCAGGCGGTGATGGGCGTCGGCCGTGCGCTGGGGGGCATGGGACTGACCCGGCGGCGCATTGCCGTGGCGGCCGGAGCGGTCGTGCTGCTGGTCGCCGGGCTCAGCGTGATCCTGGCGGCGCCTGCGCACCCGCAGGCCGTCCAGGAAGGAGCGGTGGCCGCGCTGCTGGTAGCGGCGGCGGGCACGGCCGTGGTGCTGGTGCGGCAGCCGGGGGCGGGCGGACCGGATCTGGCCGCCCTGGTCGCGGTCGGGCTGGCCGGAGCGGTGCTGGCCGGGCTGCTGCCGCAAACGCAGGCGTACCTGATCGGGTATCTGGCCCTGGCCGGGCTGGGCCTGCGTGCCTCGTTGCCGACGTGGGCCGCGATCGCTGGCGCCCTAGCCGTTTTCGCCGGCATGAACGCCGCCTATCTGCTGGTGGCCAACGGATCTATAACTGGGTTGATTACCCAGGACATCGGCCTGGTGTTCATCTTCGCGTTCGTGCGGGCCACCCGGCTCGCGGAAGAGCGGGCCCGGGCCGCTCATCGGCAGGCCGAGATACTGCTGGCCGAGCTGCGGGCCAGTCAGGGCGCCCGCGCCGAGGCGGTGGCGCTGGCCGAGCGCAGTCGGCTGGCCCGGGAGATCCATGACGTCCTGGCCCACGCCCTGTCCGGCCTGGTCCTGGCGCTGGACACAATGGAGCTGCTAGGCAGGCAGCCCGATGCCGGCCCGGCCACCGTACACCGGATGCTCGAGCAGGTCAGCCGCGCCCAGAGGATCGCCAGGGACGGGCTGGACGACACCAGGCAGGCGATCGCCGCGTTGCGCGGCGACGCCCTGCCCGGGCCAGCTCTGCTGGACCGGCTGGTCCGCGACACCGCCACGGCCGCCGGGATCTCCGGCCGCCTGACCGTCTGCGGCACCGAACGGCCGCTGCCGCCTGAAATCGGGCTCACTCTGTACCGGACCGCGCAGGAAGCGCTGACCAACACCGCCCGGTACGCCGGGCGCGGGGCCGCGGCCGAGATCCGGCTCACCGACGGCGACGACGCTATCGATCTGGTCATCGAGGATCAGGGCGCCGCAGACGCCGGAGCCCGCCCCGTCGGCCTGTCGGGCGGCGGCTACGGGCTGACCGGTATGCGCGAGCGGGCCGAGCTACTGGGCGGCAGCCTGACCGCCGGGCCGACCGATACCGGGTTCGCGGTCCGGCTTCAGCTGCCCGCCGAGCCCACCCGCCTGCACCCAGCACCGCCGCAGCGGGCCCCGGCGCGTCCGGACGGATCATGACGGCCGCCGAGCCCGCGGCCAGCCGGGACGCGCCGGTCCGGGTGCTGGTGGTCGACGACCAGACGGTGGTCAGGGAAGGGCTGGTGTCGCTGCTCAGCCTGCTGCCCGGCATCGAGGTCGTCGGCGCAGCCGTGGACGGGAACGACGCCATCCGCCAGGTGCCTGAGACCGACCCGGACGTGGTGCTGATGGACCTGAACATGCCGCGCTGCAACGGCGTGGAGGCGACCGAGCGGCTGCGCGTGGAACGGCCGCAGATCCGGGTGGTCGTGCTGACCACGTACTCCGACGACGCGTGGGTGTTCTCCGCCTTGCAGGCCGGCGCGCGCGGGTTCCTGACCAAGGACGCAGGCGCGGCCGAGATCCACCGCGCGATCACCACCGTCGCGGCCGGTCACGCCCAGCTCGATCCCTCGGTGCAGAGCCGACTGCTCGACGCGCTGCAGCGCGGGCAGCATTTCGCCGTCGACGGCGGGACTGAGGAGCCGGAGCCACCCCCGCTGCCCGACGATCTGACCCCGCGCGAGGCCGAGGTACTGACCCGGATCGCGGCCGGCTTGTCGAACCAGGAGATCGCCACGGTTCTGTTCGTCTCCGAGGCGACGGTCAAGACGCACATCAACCACATCTTCACCAAGACCGGGCTGCGCGACCGGGCGCAGCTGGTCGGGTACGCGTTTCGGCACGAGCTCGCCACGCCGGACTAACCGCCGCGGACGGCCACCCGGCGGGCAGTCACGCGCCAGGCTGACCGCCCCGCTGGGCTCAACCCGTGGCTTGATACGAGCGGACGGCAGATTCCACTTCCGGGCCGATGGCCGCGGCGACGCCGCGGCCTAGCGTTCACGCCATGGCAACAACGACGATCACATCCTCAACGACACAGGAAAGCAGCGGTGACGGTCCCCGGATACCGCTGCACCACAACCCGCTGCGGCTGACCCTGTCGGCCAGCCCGTGGCGCAGCGCCTGGTATTTGGCCGGCCATCTGGTCGGCGGCACGATCCTCGGCGCGGCCGCGGCGCTCGTGGCCTCGGCGGGAGCTATGGCCGCGGCCACGGTGGCCGGGCTCTGGCTGCTGCGGCCGGCCGCCGGTGCCGTTCGCAGCTGCGCCGACGCGGAGCGCAGGCGGCTGCGGCTCGTCTGGTCCGAGCCGATCCGGGCGGCATACGCTGCGGCCAACAACCCGGGCCCGCTGGCCCGTGCGCTCGGCCGGTGGCGCGACCCGGTGATCTGGCGTGACCTCGGCTACCTGGTCGCGCTCTGGCTGCCGCTGGCGCTGCTGGACGTGACCGTGCTCTCCGTGTGGGCGGCCTTGCTGGTCGGCGTCACGCTGCCGTTCTGGTACTGGGTGCCGCGGGGCACCGACGCGGTCGGGTACGTCCATGGCAGCACCGTGCACGGCGTAGCGCTCGGCTACTTCCCGCACGGACCCACCGGGCCCGGTGCCGTCGGCCTGTACGCCGACACCCTGCCCAAGGCGATGCTCGCCGCAGCCATCTTCGGCGTGCTTTTCGTGCTGTTCAACTATGTGCTGGTGAAGGCGGCCCGCGCGCACGCGGGGGCCGCCCGGGCCCTGCTGGGCCCGCCCCGGCCGCGGGACTAGAGCGTTTTTCAACAGTCGGGGCGATTCGAATACGCCCGCGTCTCGCTGGCCTGTGACAGGCGAGGTCTCCGGCAGATGAGCGCACGCCCGGCGGTCGCCGCACGCGGCCGCGTCGGGACCGCCGGGCGGGCCATGCCACAACCCGAGCGCCCAAGGCCACGTGACCAAGCAGATCCAGCAACTCAACCCATCACTAAAGGAAG
The DNA here is from genome assembly GCA_049676235.1 of Streptosporangiaceae bacterium. Lineage (GTDB taxonomy): Bacteria > Actinomycetota > Actinomycetes > Streptosporangiales > Streptosporangiaceae > Palsa-504. The sequence goes on along the minus strand of JBAUAY010000232.1, from coordinate 7,946 downwards.
AAGGCCATGACATCCGAACCGCCCTCCACGACCAGTGCTGCGCTCATGCCGGCCGATCACCAGACCGGGACCGGGCATTACCTGCCGACCCGGAAGAACCAGCAGACAATCCGTGTGTGGCCCACGCTCTGGCTGTACCTCGTGGTGACCTGGCTGGCCGCCGGCGGGCTTAAGGTACTGCAGCCGACTACTCACCTGCCCATGCAGGTACTGACCATCACTCAGTTCGCTCCCAGCATCGGCGTCCTGGTCGTGCTGGCAATGCACCGCGGAGCCGCGCTGCAGATATGGCAAGGACCGGCCGTCGCGACGGTGCGGCGAATCGCGGTCGGCGTCGGCGTCCTGGCCGGGGTGTTCGGCTTGTGCCTGGCCGGCCTGGCTGTTACCGGACAGGCGATTCACTTGACCAGTCCAGGATCGCTTGGCGAGCCATTCTGGCTCATCGCGGTCGCGCAACTGGTCGGTGCCTGCGGCGAGGAACTCGGCTGGCGGTCCTTTCTCCAGCCGCATTTGCAGCAGCGCTACTCCCCTGTGGTCTCAGCGCTCATCGTGGGGGTCTTGTGGGGAACCTGGCACGTCGAGTACTTCAGTGACGGACTGCTGTTTGTCGCCGCGTTCTTGGCGATGGCCGTGGCGATCTCGGTCATTCTGGCCGAACTGACTCGTGGCGTGTCCAGCCTCGCCGTCGCCGGCGTGTTCCACTGGCTCCTGAACCTGGCCATCTTGCTGCTGCTCAACTTCGCGAACGGCGATCTGGCCGATGTAACCGCGCTGGCCGCCGGCTTCGTGCTCGCGGCCGTCGTGCTCTGGGGCTGCGGGCGGGAGGCGCTGGTCGCAAAGATCGACTGAACGGGACACTGGGTGAGAAGGAACAGAATGGGCTCGTGAACGGACTAGAACGTTGAGCGATCCTGCGCCGGCCGTCAAGGGCGACGCTCGAGCAGGCGTTCACGGGGCGCCGGGGTCCAGTTCCGTCTGGCAGGTGGCCGGCATGCCCTGGCTGCTTGCTTCCGCGACGCTATGGTTCGCTGGCTTCGCGCTGCTCTTGCCCGTTGCGCCGCTCTGGGTGATCCACGGCGGCAGCGATGATCTAGGGGCCGGGCTGGTTACTGGCGTCATGATGGCCTGCACCGTCCTGTCCCAGCTGTCGATGCGTCGCGTCCTGGCCGGCCTAGGGTGGCGCTGGACGCTCGTGCTCGGATCCGGATTCCTCGGATTGCCCGCACTGGGTCACCTCCTCACCGACGGACTGTGGACCGTCACGGCGCTCGCCGCGCTGCGCGGACTTGGATTCGGCGCCGTCACCGTTTGCGGCGCGACCGCAGTCGCCGCCTTGGTGGAGCCCGCACGCCGCGGACGGGCCATCGGTGCCCTCGGGCTGGCGAGTGCCGCGCCTCAGTTCGTTCTTGTCCCGGTCGCGCCCTGGCTCGCCGAGCGGGTCGGATTCGGGTTTGTCTTCGTGCTCGGCGTCCTCCCAGCGCTCGCCATACCGCTCGCCCGGCCGATCGCACGAGCTGTGGACGGCAGTGAGCGCGCGCCCGCTGACGGCTCCGGACGTGTTAAGGCGGTCGCGCTCTGGCGCGCGCTGTCCGGGCCGATCGCAGCATTGGTCGTGATCACTGCGTCAGGCGGGGCCATCCTCACGTTCACCCCTCACATACTCGTCAGCCCGGCACTCGTGTTCCTGGGCCTGTTCGCGTTCACCGGAGCGGCGGCGGCCAGTAGATGGGTGGCTGGCGGGATCGCCGACCGTTTCGGGGCCACCGCGGCGATTGCTCCGCTGCTCTTCACGGGCGCGCTAGGGTTGGCCGCGATCGGGCTGAGAGCGGACAGCATTCATGACACTGCGGACCGCGTCCTGGTCATTTCCGGCTTTCTCCTGGCGGGAGTCGCGTACGGCGGCCTGCAGAACCTCACGCTGACACAGGCGTTTGCCGCGGCGGGAGAACCGGCGCGATCGTCGGTCAGCATCGCGTGGAACCTGAGTTTCGACGCGGGGACCGGGCTCGGCGCGCTCGCGGTGGGAGCCATCGCGACAGCGACCTCGTATTCGGTCGCGTTCGCCGTCCTGGCCGTTGCCGTCGGCTTCGTGGGCGGCTGCTGGGCACTGTCGAGGCTGGCCAGACGCGACGATTAAGGTAGCGGCGGACGCTCGGCGACTACCTCTCAGCGGGTCAGGCTTCTGGCGGGTTGACGGGCGGGTTGACGGGCGGGTTGAGGGGCGCTCGGCAGCGGGCGGTTACAGCGCGATCAGCCGGAGGGCAGGGTCAAGCTGGCGCAGGTCAGCAGGATCGGAGGTGATGACGGGCTGGTCCGCGCGGCGCGCGCAGATCACCACGTGGGCGTCGGCGATATCAGAAGTTCCGCTGGCGGCCAGCAGCCTGCCGACGTTGGTCGCATCCACCCGGCCCAGGTCGATGACGTCGGTCGTCGGCTGGCGGATGAGTCGCGCGAGCCGGAGCTGCCTATCCGGCCTGCGGATGGCCTGAGCCAGGACCGACGCCGGCACGGTAACGCGGGCTCCTGTCTCTCTGGCACGGGCCAGGAGCACCACCATGCGGCGGTCGTCCCGGTCCAGGGCTATCAGGCCGCCCGCGTCTAGGGTCACGCCCGGCATCAGGTAGCTGGCTGGGTAGTGGTGCCGAGCACGTCGTCGGCCCAGGCGCGCTCGTCGTCGGACAGCCCCCCGCCGGTCTGCCGCAGCGCTTCGGCGAGCATCGCGCCCCATCCTGCGACGTCATCCAGGGCCACTGCGACCGCATGCTGCACGAACCCGGATACGCTCGGAGCGGTCCGGGTCTGCACCAGGGCCCGGATCTGGTCGAGCTGGGTCTCGTCTAGCGTGACGGTGACCTTTCTTGTCGCCATACTAGTTACCATACCACTCCAGTGGGCCCGGCCCGAGGCAAAGGAAACGATCATGTGCCCCATGCCCGGAGATGATGTGACACCCTCCGTTATTCCAGGGCGCCGGCCCTCCGCCCATCACTCCGGCCCCGGCTATGTGACGAACCCCAAAGCGCCCGACTTCGAACTGGACAAGCCACTGAGAGATGCCGTGGCACGGTGGCTCAACCTGGTTCCCGCCGAACACCGCCATGACGGCCCGGAACCGGCGGAGGATGCTCTGGAGGCACTGCGGGAACACACGCGCAGCTGCCCCGATCATCCGCTTCGGGCCCTGTGGGTGGCCCATCGCCACCTGGGGGATCCGGTGCCCGCGGTCCGGATCGCGTCGCTCGTGCTCGCCTCGGAGGCGCTGTGGTGGCTTGGGCATTTTGAGGATGCACGCAGGGCCGCCCAGGCGGCGGCCGACGCTGATCCGGCCTCTGCCCAGGCGCTGTGGCGCCTCGCGGTCGCGCTGTACCGCCAGGGCCGGTTCGAGGAGGCGGGTGAACGCCTCGATGACCTGCTGAAATTGGCCAGCCGGTTCGCCCCTGCGTGGGCGCTACGCGGCCAGGTCAAGGTCTGGCTCGACGCGGGCAACCCTGAGGCGGGGCGGGCCGACTTCGCCGCCGCGGCGGCGCTGACCTCCGACTCCGGCATCTGGGTGGTGCCGTACCGGCTGGCGCCTGCTGACTTCCAGGCGGCGGCCGACGCCGAGATCAGGGTTCATGACTCCGAGACGGGCGGTTCCTCCGGCGGCCTGGTGGACGTGGTGTTGCTGCCGGACAAGTCGCGGGTCGAGCGGGGTGTAGATCCGGATCGCCGGTGGCATCTGGAAGGGCCCAGCACTGGGGGCGGCGATTCGGGCAATTTGTTTGGCGGGCTGGGCGGGGACTTCGCGGCGGGGGCACGCTCGCGAGTCTCGTTCGGGACGAGGTTCGTTCTTTATCAGCGGAACATCGAGAACCTCTGTAAGGACAGGGCGGCTCTGCGCGAGGAAATCCGGAAGTCGGTGGCCGAGCTTTTCGACGCGGCTCTCGAGCCCCACGCGGCGATCGCGATCAAGGGTGCGCCTGAGCAACACGCCGAGGGGGCGAGCGTCCCAGGGGTTGAGGACGGATAGGACGCCGATCAGGTAACCGGGCTAACTCCAGTCCGCTTGGTATCACAGACCCCGTGAGCCCCGGGTAAGCGGCGGCCAACCGGAAGATTCCCCCGTTTACCGCGGTGGATCGGGACTACGCGGTCGATCCGGTACTCCCCGGGCCCCCCGATCCGCCGCGCAACCCCGATCCACCGCACAAGGCGCCGGCGCGATGGTCCGCGTGGCGGCGACACCACCAGCATCGCGCCAAAACCTGCCACTACCAGCGGCAAGCCAGGCAAGCATGAAGATTACGAAGTCCGGGTGGAGTCCTAAGCAGCGGTCGCTTCCAGGGCTAGGTAACCGCGGCGCTCAAGCGCGGCGTCTGTGCTTGAGCGAGCGGCTGCGGACAATCCGGGCACGCGGGGCTCACCGGGCGTCGATGGCTGCGGCGGGAGTCATCGGAGCCGGGCGATGTCGCCCAGCCAGCGGTGCAGCGTGGTGGCCAGCGCGACGGGCTGGTCGAGCTGGACGAGGTGGCCGGCGGCCGCGATGAGCTCGAGCCGGGCGCCGGGGATCAGGCTGGCCAGCCGGCGCGCCCGATCGACGGGTATCCACTGGTCCTGCTCACCCCAAACGATCAGGGTCGGGAGCCCGACGCTGGGGTAGAGGGGCTCGACGGCATCGGTAAAGGCCTGGTCGGCCTGGGCGATCTGGCGATAGAAGGCCGCTTGGCCGGCCGCGCCGAGCCAGGGACCGGCAAGGTGGCCGGCCTGGTCAGCGGTCAGGCCAGCATAGCTCGCACTGGCGATGTAGGCGCGCAGCGCTGCGGTGTGAACGGTGACGGGCAGCTGCGTGAAGACGGCGTGGTGGTCGCGGACCAGCCGGAAGAAGTCTGAGCCCCACGGCGCCAGCGCCACCACGTCAACCAGGGCCAGCGACGCGAACCTTGCGCCGTGCAGCAGGCGGGCGCGCAGCGCCACCGCGCCGCCGAAGTCGTGCGCGACCACGTGCGGCGCGCGGAGGTCCCAGCGGCCGAGCAGGTCGGTCAGCAGCTCGCCCTGCACGTCGAGTGACACCGCGTGCCCGGGGTCTTTGGATGACGCTCCGTAACCGGGCATATCCCACAGATAGGTGGTGAACTCCGCGGCAAGGGCCTCGGCGAACGGCGCCCACAGCCACGACGACCAGGGCGTCCCGTGGCAGAACACCACCGGCGGCCCGCTGCCTTGCCGCATCCAGCGAACCCGCCGGCCGCGCCACTGCAGCTCCTCCGTCAGCCCGGTCATGGCCCCTCCGGTCGTTCGGCACGCGACTTATCGTGCCACGCGCGCGAACGGCTCCCGCCCGCCAGCCCACTCGCGTCGATCGCCGGAACCGCCACCGCTCCTGCCTGCAGTGCTCCAGCTCAGGGCTGTGAGCAGCATGATCGCGGGCCTGGGGAGCACGGTGGTTCGCCTTGCGTCATACGATGGTCTGGGAGTCTCTATGCATGTCATCGACATTGTCATCTTCGCCGGATGGGTAGCCTTCTGGCTCTACTGGCTCGCGGCGTCCATCGGTGTCAAATCCGGCCAGACACGATGGACCCGGTTCGCAGGCGTACGGATCGGTGTCATCCTCGTCGTTCTTCTGTTGCTGCGTGTCAGGGCCCTCAAGGGGCATGAGGCCATTAGCGACCCATGGCTGCAAGGCATCGGCCTGGCCGTCTTCTTGCTGGGGCTGGCCCTGGCCATCTGGGCCAGGGTGTACCTCGGCCGGAACTGGGGAATGCCGATGACTCAGAAGGCCGATCCGGAGCTCGTCACAACCGGCCCGTACAGAAGCGTTCGTCACCCGATCTACTCGGGCATCATCCTCGCCATGATCGGCACGACGATCGCCGTCAGCCTGTATTGGCTGGTAGCGGTGGTATTGCTTGGAGCATATTTTGTCTACAGCGCCATTGCGGAGGAGCGCTTCATGGCCGGCCGCTTCCCGGACTCATATCCGGAGTACAAGCGGTCCACCAAAATGCTGATCCCCTTCATCTTCTGAAGCGGCCCCGCCACAGCCGGATGATCCCACCGGGCAGACCTGCCCTTACGATCGTGGCCGCTCCTTGATCCCCGCCGCGAGCAGGCCGACGACCTCGGCGATGCGGGCCGCACGCAGGTCCGGCCGCCGGGTGGTGGCATCGATCCAGCGCAGGTAGGCCTTGCGGTAGAACTGCGCCAGCGTATCGAAGAATGCGCCCGCCGCCGGGTTGGCCGCGAGCGCCGCGGCGATGTCGTCGGCGAGATCGCCCCGCTGCGGACCTTCCGGGGCCAGCTCGACGGTCACGTCATCGCCGATCGCGATCCCCATGCCGCGCAGGCGCTTCGGGGCCAGGGTCAGCACCCATCCGCTGCCGGCCGGCACAAGCCTGGCGCGGATCCGGCAGCCGCCGATCGTGCCGCCGACGGGATGGTCGGCCTTAGCACCCCACGCCTCATCTGGGTCGAACGGCATCGTGATGACCGCGCTGTCCCGCGGACCTGCGGCGATGACGGCGCGGAAACGCTGCGAACCCATGACACCTATCGTGCCACCACGGCGGCGCTAACGGCGCTGGTCGCCGGAGGAGCGGCGCCCGATGAGAGGGCCGGCCCGGTCATAAGCCTGGCTCAAGTCGGGCATCCCTGATGCCGGTTCGGGCGTATGCCGCAAGGCGGAGGGCTCGCCGGGCGGCCTACTTCACTGAGGGGCTGTTTCCTGACACCATGTCACTGCTCGGGCTGCTGGCTGATGGGTCTGCCGGGGCGCCGACGGCCGGAGGCTGGCATGGGAGGGATACGTGGACGCGTGTGCGGGGTACCGGACGGCAGCGGTTAGGAACCGGGGCGAAGGTCGGCGATGACGGGTAACGTCGGCGTACCCGCGGGGTCACGAGCCGTGCTGATCGGGGTGTCGGCCTACGAGTACACCGAGTTCCCCCCCGTGCGCGCGGCCCGCAACAGCCTGCAGGCGATGCGCTGTCTGCTGGCCGACCCGGAACTGTGCGGCTGGCCGCCGGAGCGGATCACAGTGATCGCCAATCCAATCTCCGCGGCCGACCTCCTGGCCGACATCGTCGAGCTCGCGGATACCGCCAGCGGGGCTCTGCTGCTGTATTACGTCGGTCATGGGGTACTGTCGGGCCGCGGTGAAGTGTGCCTGACGGTAACGTCGACCCATCCGGACCGGCCGGAGACCAGCGGCCTGCCCTGGAATACGCTCGCGGACGTGCTGCGCAGCAGTCCGGCTCGTAGTCGCTTGTCGATCCTGGACTGCTGTTTCGCTGGTCAGGCGATCGAGGCCCTCGCCGGGGACGGTCACTCGCTTCTCGCCGACATGACCTACGCCGAGGGGGTCTACACACTTACCGCCACGACCCGCAACCGCGCTGCGCACGTGCCGCCCGCCGATCAGCAGGAGGGCGCATGCACCTCCTTCACCGGCGAACTTCGGGACCTGATCCGGGACGGCATTCCGGACCTGGCGCCGCGGCTGACCTTGGGTGACATCTATCCGGTGCTCCGTCGGCGGCTCGTGGCCAAGGGGCTACCCGCCCCCAGCCAGCGGGGCGGGCACACCTGGGGCGAGTTGGCGTTCATCGCCAATTCCGCGGTCCTGCCGCGTCCGCCGACCGAGCCGACCGCAGCCGGCGAGGTCGCCGACGTCCCCGCGCCGGTCCAGGAACAGCCCGTCCGGCCTGCCCAGTCGCGGTACAGCCGGATCGTGGCCGACGCGCTGCGCGCCGCCCAGTCGATCTCCGGGGAGAACCCGAAGGCGCATGCGCTGGCGGCCGCCGCCCGGGCGCTCGCCCCGACCGACCCTGGTCGCGCCAGCCTCGTCGCCGCCGACGCCGAACGCATCGCCCAGTCCATCGCCAGCGGGGCCGCACGAGCCTCGGCGCTGGCCGCCGTCACCGGTCCGCTGGCCGCCTACGACGCCGAGTGGGCCGAGACCCTGGCGC
>JBAUAY010000231.1:0-3769 GCA_049676235.1 Streptosporangiaceae bacterium | reverse complement strand
GTACCGGCTGTGCTGGCCGCGCCTCCTGCGGCGCCTGAGCCACCTGAGGCTGCTGGGGGACCTGCGGAGACTCGGGCTGTGCGCTCTCGGACGGTACGGGCTCCTGCTGAGGCTGCGCGGCGCGCTGGGCGCGGGCGGCCTCGATGACATCCTGCTTGCGGACGCGCCCGCCGACTCCGGTACCGGTGACGGTCTCCAGGTTCACGGCGTGCTCGGCGGCGAGCTTGCGGACCAGCGGGGTGACATAGGGCGCGTCGGCGCCGGTCGGCAGCGGCGTGGGCGGCGGGTACTCCGCGGCCTCAGGCTGGGCGTCGGCCGGCGCCGGCGAACCCGAGGAAGCCGAAGAACCCGACGGAGCCGACTCAGCCGGGGCGGATCTTGGGGTCTGGTCCTGCACGGGCACCTGGCCGGCCGGGGCCGCGGGAGCCGGCGAGGCGGGCTGGCCGTAAGGAGCCGATGGCGCGGGCTGGCCGTAGGCCGGAGCCGATGAGGCGTAAGGAGCAGCCGGCTGGGGCTGGCCGTACGCGGGTGGCGGAGCGTACGCGGGCGGGGGAGCGTACGCCGGCGCCGACGGCGCGGACGAGCCCGAGAACCCTGGCGAGGCCGACCCGGAGGACGGCGCGGGCGGCGCATAGTTGGGCTGCGAACTCCAGCCGTCCGCGCTGGCCGCCGGGACCCGCTCCGGCTCCGCGGCCTGAGGTTCCGCGGCCTGAGGTTCCGCGGCCTCGGGCTGGGATGCCTCGGGCTGGGAAGTTTCGGCAGACGTGGAATCGTCCGCCGGGGGCGCCGCATCGCCGGACTCGCTGTCCTCGATGACGGCAAGCTGCGCGCCCACCGCGACCGTCTCGTCCTCATCGACCGCGATGCCGCGCAGGATCCCGGACGCGGGCGAGGGGATCTCGGTGTCCACCTTGTCCGTCGACACCTCGAGGAGCGGCTCATCCACCTCCACGCGCTCGCCTTCCTTCTTCAGCCAGCGCGTGACGGTGCCCTCGGTGACGCTCTCACCGAGCTGCGGCATGGATACGGAGACCGACATGATCTTCGCGACTCCTAGGCGTGTACGTGCAGGGGCTTGCCGGCCAGCGCGAGATGCGCCTCGCCGATCGCCTCCGACTGGGTGGGATGGGGGTGGATGAGCTGGGCCACGTCTGCGGGCTCGGCATCCCAGTTGTAGATCAGCTGGGCCTCCGCGATGAGCTCGCCGACCCGGCTGCCGACAATGTGAATGCCGACCACGCGGCCGGGGCCGTCTTCCTCGGAGAGGGCGATCACTTTGCATGCGCCCTGCGTCTGCAGGATCACGCTCCGGCCGTTCCCGCCGAGCGAGTAGTTGAACTCCACGGTCTTCAGCCCGCGCTCGGTGGCCTGTGCCGACGTGATGCCGACCGAGGCTACCTCCGGGTCGCAGTAGGCGATCCGCGGCACGCCGTCATAGTCGATCGGCGTGACCGGTAGGCCGCCGATCCGCTCCGCGACCAGAATCCCCTCCCCGAACCCCACGTGCGCGAGCTGGGGCGTGTTGATGAGATCGCCGACCGCGGAGATCGAGGGGACGTTCGTCCGGCAGAGCGAGTCCACCTTGACGAAACCCCGTTCCATGGCCACGCCGGCTTCTTCGTAGCCGAGGCCGTCGGAGACCGGGCCGCGGCCCACCGCGACCAGCAGCAGGTCGGAGTCGATCGTCTTGCCGCCCTCGAGCGTGACCGTGACACCGGTGTCCGTGTGCTTAACCGACTCGAAACTGGCGCCGAGCTCGAAGCGGATGCCGCGGCGCCGGAACGCCCGCTGTAGCAGCTTCGCGCTGGTCTCGTCCTCCAGCGGCAACAGCTGGGGAAGCATCTCCACGATCGTGACCTCGGCGCCGAAGGACCGCCATACGCTCGCAAACTCGACTCCGATCACGCCGCCGCCCAAGACGACGACCGACTCCGGGACCCGGTCCAGCTTGAGCGCGTGGTCCGAGGTGATCACCCGTTCGCCGTCGATGTCGAGACCGGGCAGGCTCCGCGGCTGCGATCCGCTGGCGAGCACGATGTGCTCCGCCTCGTAGATGGTGTCGTCGACCCGGACACTGTGCGGCGATTCCAGCCGCCCGGGTCCCTCGATGGTGTCGATCTTCCTGCTCGCGATCGTGGACTGCAGGCCCTTCCAGAGCCGGTCCACCACGCCATCCTTGTAGGACTGCACGCCGGGCACGTCGATGCCCTCGAAGGACGACCGGACGCCAACGGAGGCACTGTCCCTGGTGTGGTCCGCGATCTCGGCCGCATGCAGCAGTGCCTTGGTCGGGATGCAGCCGCGATGCAGGCAGGTCCCCCCGACCCGGTCCTTTTCGATCAGCGCCACGCGCTTGCCGAGTTCGGCCGCGCGTAGCGCGCAGGCGTACCCGCCGCTGCCGCCGCCGAGCACGACGAGGTCGTAGCTGCCGATGCTCTCTGCCACCCGTCAAGCCTCCTTAGTCAGCCTTAGCTGCAGTCAGCCCTTGCTGCCTTACCCAGTCTTCATCATTTCACTTGCCGTCAGCCGGGCTACCCGCAAGCTTGCCTTCCGCCACGTCTGCCGCGATCTGCACCAGCGTCCTGACCGCCGCCCCGGTGCCGCCCTTGGCGATGTACCCGTACGGGCCGCCGTCGTTGTAGGCGGGGCCGGCGATGTCCAGGTGAGCCCAGCGGACTCCATCCGGCACGAACTCGTGCAGGAACAGCCCGGCGACGAGCATGCCGCCGCTGCGGTCTCCGGACACGTTGGCGATGTCCGCGACGGCCGAATCGAGTCCCTTGCGGAGGTCCTCGGGTAGCGGCATCGGCCACATGGCCTCACCCGCCCGCCTGGCCGCGTCCGCAATCTCCGCGGCCAGCGAATCGTCGCTAGCCATCACCCCGGCCGTGCGGTTGCCGAGGGCCACGGTCTGCGCACCTGTAAGTGTAGCCACGTCGATGAGCAGGCTGGGCCCGTCGGCCTGGGAGCGGGCCAGCGCGTCGGCGAGCACCAGGCGGCCTTCGGCGTCGGTGTTCAGCACCTCCACGGTCTTGCCGCCGTAGATGGTGATGACGTCGGACGGCCGCTGCGCGCCGCCGCCCGGCATGTTCTCGGCGAGCGGGAGATAGCCGACCACGTTCACCGCCGGGCCGAGCTCGGCGACGACCTGGAGGGCGGCCAGCACCGCCGCGGCGCCGCTCATGTCGGCCTTCATCGTCTCCATCGCCTTCGGCGGCTTGAGTGAGAGGCCGCCGGAGTCGAACGTGATGCCCTTGCCCGCGAACACCACCGTGCGGACGGCGTCGGGGTGGGAGTACTCAAGCCGGACCAGCCGCGGTGGGTGGGTGGAGCCCATGCCCACCGCGAGGATGCCCCCGAAGCCCTCCTTGGCCAGTTCGTTCTCGTCGAGCACCTGCACGCCCAGGCCGTGCGCGGCGGCCGTCCGCTCGGCCACCGCGGCCAAGTCCGCGGGCACCATGTCGGCGGGAGCGGTGTTCACCAGGTCCCGGACGAGCGCCATCGCGTCGGCCAGGATCCTGGCCCGGCGGGCCGCGTCCTCGTGCACGGTGTACACGATCTGCTCGAGGTCGCCCGGCGCGTTGGTGGCGGTCCGGTACTTCCTGAACGTGTAACCGCCGAGCAGCCCGCCAAGCGCGACTGCCTCGGCCTCGTCCGGCTCGCCCGCCGGCAGCGCGAGGGCAATGCGCTTGGCCCGTCCGGAGGCCAGATCGCGGGTGGCGGCGCCGGCGGCGCGGCGCAGCCTCTCCAGGTAAGCCTGGCGCTGCGC
>JBAUAY010000230.1:0-2192 GCA_049676235.1 Streptosporangiaceae bacterium | reverse complement strand
TATCCGACGTACCCGCACCGGTACACGATGGCCGCCTTCACCCGGCTGGCCCGCCAGCACGGCAGCGGCGGTGACCTGGTGGCGGTCAAGCCGGCCGCCACCGTGCTGCGCGACTACCAGCTGGACGGCGGCTATACGCCCGGCCCGCTGTACGCGATCGGCCTGGTCGCCGGGCTGCTCGGATCGCTCTGCGGCCTGGCCAGGCGCTGGACGCTCTGCGGCCTGGCCAGGCGCAGGACGCTCGCGGCCAAGCGCAGGACGCTCACCGCCGCGGACCGCGAACTGGCCGCCGCCTGCCTGCTGGTGACGCTGTCCGCCACCGTGCTCCTGCTCAGCTCCGACGCCTACGAGTTCTCCTGGCGGTACCAGCTGCCCGCCGTGGTCATGCTGCCCGTCGCCGGCGCGCTCGGGCTCACCGCCCTGGCCGGCCGGATCAAACGCGCCAGGGCCAGCACAGCAGCCCTCACTGCTGTTCAGACCTCCACTGGCGGTACAGGTCGACGAACTCGTCCCGCATCTGCGGCGTCAGGTCCTCGGGCGCCAGCCGACCGGTGAGGCTGATGGTCTCGCGCATCTGCGCCAGGTACTCGGTGCAGTGCGGGCAGCCAGCCAGGTGCGCCTCGAAACGGCGCCTCGCCGACCGGCTGAGGGTGCCTTCCAGGTACTCGGTCACCAGCTCGACGGCCTGCTGGCAGACGAGATCACGACGCAGGAGTCTCATCGCACCTCCCGGAACTCGTCCTCGAACAGCTGCCTGAGGCGGCTACGGCCGCGGTGTAGCAGCACCCGCTGGTTGCCCTCACTGAGCGCGAGTACCGTGCATACCTCTTCGCTGCTCATCCCCTCGACGTCACGCAGCAGCACGACCTCGCGCTGGCGGGCGGGCAGCTCATCGATCCAGGCTCGGATGCGGTACGCGAGTTTACCCGCCTGTAGCCGGCCCTCGGCCACCTCGATCCAGTGCTCGGGCGGATCCGCCCAGCCGCCGGAACCATCGAACCTCGTCGGGTCGACTACCGGCTCCGGGTCAGCGACGGGGACGCTGCGCTGTTCCCGGGCGCCCGTGGTCCGCGCCCGGTTGACGAGGATGCGGAACAGCCAGGTCTTGAGCGACGAGCGGCCCTCGAAACCTTCCAGGCCGCGCAGCAGAGCCAGCCAGGTGTCCTGGACGACCTCCTCGGCCACCGCGCGGCTCGGCACGAACGACGCCGCCAGCTGCAGCATCGGTTGGTGGTAGCGCTCGACCAGGCTGACGAACGCGCGCTCGTCACCCGAACGCAGCCGGAGCAGCAGCTCCCCGTCGGAATCCATCACCGACAGAATAGGACGAGCCGGCCGTCCCCCAAGCCAGGGCCACGGCCGGCTCATCGAGGTTCCCCTAACTTCGCAGGATCGTTACGTCGGAAGGCCACGATCCTAGGTGTTGACGATGCCGGAGGACGAGGTGGCCCCGGCGGGCAGCGGGGTCGGTGAGCTGGGCACTTCGGTGAGGTTCCCGCCGTTGACGGCGAACACGGATACGAAATGCATGCCAGAGCCGTCGACCAGCAGGTACTTGCCATCCGGGGACAGGCGGGCGTCGATGTCGGCTCCGCCGCCCTTGATGGCAAAGCTGCCGATCAGGACGAGGGAGCCGTCCCGGTTGATGGCGTAGCTAGAGATGTTGGCCGAGGCGGTGTTGACGGTGAAGAGGTACTTGCCGTCGTGGCTGATCTCCACCCAGCACGGCGCGGTCTGCCTGTCCGCGAAGGGCGAGGATCCGATGGAGGTGAGCTGACCAAAAAAGCCGTCCTGGTAGGCCGAGACCGTACCGAGGCCGGTGCCGTTGTGCGCGTTGCTCACGAACAGCAGTGAGGGGCGGACGGGCGAGAACTCGGCGCCGAGCTGGCCGAGGCCCTGCCCGGTGAAGGGAGAGCCGTGGGCGGCGAGCAGACGGCCGCCGGGCAGCACCACGAAGCTGTCGATCAGTGAGGTGCCGGTACGGGTGCCGATGAGATGGTTTCCGAAGGCGTTGAAGAACACATCGCCCACGCCGGAGCCGTTAGGGACAGTGACCGCCGAACCGGCGATCGGGGTCAGCCGACCGTCGCGGTGCAGGCGGAAACCGGAGTAGCCGCTGCCGCCGTTGCCCTGGTTCGCCACGTAGACCAGGCCGAACGGGGAGACCGCGACGCTCACCGGCGTGATCCCGC
>JBAUAY010000229.1:0-3562 GCA_049676235.1 Streptosporangiaceae bacterium | reverse complement strand
GGCTGCGTCGCGTCCTCGCGCCAACGACGAGGTTGAGGTTGGGATGGATGCGCGGCCGCGACGGCGGCAAGGATGCCGGGCGCGAGGAGGCGCAGGCATCGGCGAGTTCCTCCAGCCTGCGGTCGCTGAAGGTCATCCCTAGCGGCCGCAGGCGCCGGATCCAGGAACTGGCCGAGGTTGATGGTGGATCCTCGCCCCGCGAGATGGCCACTGTTGATGACGACTCCGCCGACCCTGCCAGTCGCCCCTATGTGTGCATGGATCGTGAGCGCAGCCAGATCTACCGGATCTGTGCCCATCGGGAGCGGCATCGTCACGCTCAGCCTTCCGCGCCGAACGGGTCGGCGCGCGTTCTCCCGGATCGTACCCGTCACTCAGCGTCACACTGTCGATTGGCATCACCTTGAGGCCAGCCGAGCCGCCGGTTCCTTCCACACCGGACTGGCGGCTCACCGCGCCCGTATGCTGGCAGACATGACCATTCAGCGGATGGACAACGTCGCCATCGTCGTCGACGACCTGGACGCCGCCGTGGCATTCTTCACCGAACTCGGCATGGAACTAGAAGGCAAGGGACAGATCGAAGGCCTCTGGGCGGACCGCACTGTCGGACTCGATGGCGTCCGGAGCGAGATCGCGATGATGCGGACCCCGGACGGCCACAGCAAGCTGGAGCTGACCAAGTACCACGCCCCCGCGGCGGACGGCGCCGAGCCGGAAAACCCGCCGCCCAACACGCTGGGCTTGCATCGCGTCATGTTCGCTGTCGACGACATCCATGACACCGTCGCCCGCCTGCGCGCCCACGGCGCCGAACTCCTCGGCGAGGTGGCACAGTACGAGAGCATCTTCCTGCTCTGTTACCTCCGCGGCCCCGCGGGCATCATCGTCGCCCTGGCCGAACAGATCGGCTGACGCGAGCTTGGCGATTCCGTCAAGGCCGTCTTCGCGATTTTTACCCGAGAGTGCTGAGCGATGGAAGCGATCTCTGATCTGCCGATGCACAACGACATGGATGCCGATTACTCGCCTCAGTACGTCAAGCTTGCTCGCATCCTCCGCGCCAAGATCGAGTCTGGCCAATACACGACCGGTGACGCCCTGCAAGCCACTGAACTGGCAAAGGAGCATGAGGTCGCCGTACCAGTGGTATTGCATTCGCTTGCGATGCTCGCCGCCAACAGGTAGGTCAATCGCTTCGGGAGGTTTGCCTCCTACAACGTGACCTGGCAAACGGGCGGGTGAGTCCCGTTGGCACACAAACGTTATTTGTTCGACTTCCGTCACTTGCGTGCATAACCACGCAAAGCGACTAGGCCTCGGCCGTTCGGCATAACCGTGGGCCCATTGACGGGGCGCTTGCTGTGCTGTCGAATTGTCCATATGGCACGAGGTGGGTCGAACATTCAGCGCCAGATGGCGGCCCAACGACGGGAAGCAGAACGAAGGGCTCGGGAGGCGGCTCGGCTCGCGAAGGAGCAGGAAAGGCTCGCGCGAGAACGCTATCTCGCGGCCAGGCAGCAGGAAGCTGACGCGAAGACGAACCTCATTGAGGTACAAGTCAGAGCGCTTGATGAGATCCTGGTCAGCATTCTCGCGCTGGCTCCGCTGACCTTTCAGCAGCTCATGAGCGTGCCGAAGGTCACGCCATTCCAGCCGGGCGCAATGGGCGCGCCGTTGCCGTCGCCCGACTGGGACGCATTCGCGCCGCCCGTTCGGCGGCGCCTCTCGATACACGCGGCAGGTCGCCGAGGCCCAGGTCAAGCACGATGCGGCCATGGCCCGGTACGCGGCGGACGAATCCGCTCGGCAGCGAGCACTTGCAGCCGCCAAGGCGGAATACGATCGAAGCGTCATAGCCGAGCGCACCAGGGCTGCGCGGCTTAATGCGCAAGTAGCCGAGCGGCAGAAAGGCTTCGCGGCGGGCATCCCGGAGGCCGTTGAATGGTTTGTCTCGCGTGTGCTCGAACGTTCACGATATCCGCAAGGTTTTCCGCATACGTTCCAGGTCGCATACCGTCCGGAGAATGGCGACGTCGTCGTGGAGTTCGAACTGCCTCCGCAAAAGGTCGTGCCTCCGCTCCGGGGATACAAGTATGTAAAGACCCGGGACGCCATTGACCCGCTCGCGCGGCCGGAAACCGAGGTGAAGCAGCGATACAAGCTGCTCATCGCGCGGGTGGCGCTTCGGACGCTGCACGAGATCTTCAGCGCAACGCCATCGGAGGTAGTTGAGGCGGGGGTATTCAACGGCCGGATCAGCACGATCGACCGGGCCACAGGCAAACCAGCCAGACCCCACCTGGTCAGCGTGTCCGCCGAGCGTAGCGTCTTCCAGGACCTGGTTCTGGCTGCGGTTGAACCCGCCGCTTGCCTGGTACGGCTCAACGCACTGGTCTCGCCGAACCCGTTCGACCTGGAGGCGGTGGAGCCGTTCATCGAGTTCGACCTCAGACGGTTCCGCTTCATGGACGATCTCGACGTGGTGTCTGGTCTAGACGGCCGGAAGAACCTGCTCAAGCTAACGCCGACCGAATTCGAGCACCTGGTCAAGGACCTGTTCGTGGGCATGGGCGCGGAGGCCAATGGCATTGCTTTAGGTGACCTGCCATGGGCTGAGCAGGTGGAACTCGATTCTGCGGGTGACGCGGGCGATGCTGGGCTCGCCGGGCTTGCGGGCGGGGAAGTCCCCGGCTTTCTTGGTTTTCCGCGGGCTGGCCCGGTCCGGGCGGTCGCGGGTGAAGAAGCCGGGCATGAGGATCTTCAGCAAGAATGTGGCCAGGGCGAGGTCGGCCCGGTCAGGGGGAAAAAGCCGCGATCGTGTCTGTCGCGGCGGCCAGGGCGTGCGGGAAGCTGATCTTTTCCGGGGGGATGCCGGCGGCGTTCACGGCTATGCCGACGATCCGGCAGATGGCCTGGTAGACGGCGAACAGTGCCCACATCTCCTGCATGACGCCCTCGGGATCGCCGGAGCGCAGGACGGGCTGGCCTTCTCCCATGTCGGTCTTGTGGTGGCCGATGACGGTCTCGCATCCCCACCGGCGCGGGTAGCAGCAGGCCAGGTCCAGCGCCGGGTACTCCTCGACATCGAGCAGGCTGGTGACCAGGCAGAACACTTCGGAGGTCTGTTCGCCGCCGTCGTCTGCCGTGGTATGTACGGTGTACTCGATGACGCGGACGGTGACCGGCGGGCCGTCGCTCTTGCGGGGCGGCTTCAGTTCCGCCAGGTAGGTACCGTCGGCCAGGGCTTTCACCGGCCGCAGCGCGAAGCTCGCGGAGGCGCGCCACAGGATGTGCGCGCCGGTCGCGAGGAAGGCGCGGGCGGCGGACCAGGACAGGAACTTGCGGTCCGCCAGGACCAGCATGCCGGGGCCGAAGCAGCCCAGCAGGTCCGCGGCCAGCGGCTGCTCGGCGTCGGTATAGCGGCCGATCGCGGCGCCCAGCAGGCTGCCGGTCCCGGACTCGGCCGCCGCGACCCACCGGGCCTGCGGGAACGCCCCGTCCCGGGACTGGTTCGACGGCCGCCCGAAGAACGCGGCGTTCTTCTCGCTGTCCGGCACGT
>JBAUAY010000228.1:0-3751 GCA_049676235.1 Streptosporangiaceae bacterium | reverse complement strand
CGGGCGAGGCCTCGCCGTCGGGGAGCGGGGTGCAGGCGGCGGCCGCGGCCTCGGCGCAGGCTTCGGCGCGAACGCCGAAATCCGCGGGGCCGGCGCCGAGGAGGGATGCCGCGGCGGCGGTGAACGGGGTGCTGGCCACGGAGCCCACGACCAGGCGGGCCTCCGCTACGGCGTCGCCGGGCGCGAGGGTGATCAGGGCGGTGACCGTGACGACGGGGCGTTCGGTCAGCTTCATCCGGAGGTGGGAGAGACCCGTCCGTTCGGGGCGGGCGGGCAGTTCGACGGCGACCAGGAGCTCGCCGGGGGCCAGGGCGGTCTCGTACAGGCCGGTCAGGAACTCCGCGGCGGAGATGCGGCGGGTCGCCTCGGCCCGTTGGCAGACCAGGGTCGCGCCCACCGCCATCAGGAACGAGGCCGGGTCGGAGTGCGGGTCGGCGAAGCACAGGTTGCCGCCCAGGGTGCCGACCGAACGGACCCGCAGGTTGGCCACCTGGGAGATCATCACGGACAACTCCGGGTAGCGGGCGCGCAGCGCGGCGGAGGTCTCGATCTCGTGGTGGGTGGTGGCCGCGCCGATGCGGGTAATCCCGCCGTCCGCGGCGATCCCCCGCAGGCCGTACACGCGTTTCAGGTCGACCAGGTGCTCGTAGCTGGCCAGGCCGAGCTTCATCGCGAGCAGCAGTTCGGTGCCGCCACAATAGGCGGCGGCGTCATCGCCCAGGTCGGCGAGCAGGCGCGAGGCCTGCCCGACCGAACCCGGGCGATGCACGGTGAACGGCGGCAGCTTCATCAGTGCCGGGTGTGGCCGCCGTCAGCGGTGAGCATCTGGCCAGTGATCCAGTGCGCCTCCTCGGAGGCCAGGAAGGCCACCGCGGGCGCGATGTCGGCCGGGACCCCCCGGCGCGGGATGGATTGCAGCGACACCACGAAGTCGAACGCCTCGGCGTGCGGGCTGGCCATCACGCCCTCGCTGGCGGTCAGGCCGGGAGCCACTGCGTTGACGGTGATGCCGTGCACGCCGACCTCGGTGGCCAGCGACCGGGTGAAGGCGAAGACGGCGCCCTTGGAGGACACGTAGTGCGCCATGTTCGGGGTGCCGGCCGTGACTACGTTCGAGGCGATGTTCACGATCCGGCCGTAGCCGGCCGCCTTCATGTGCGGGTACACCGCCTTGCACGTCAGGAACACGCCGTCGATGTTGACCGACATGACCCGGCGCCACTCGGCGAAGTCGAGTTCCTCCCAGGGCACGAACGGCACGATCGCCGCGTCGTTGACCAGGATGTCGATCTTGCCGAACCGGTCAACGGCCGCGGCGACCAGCGCGCTGACCTGGTCTGGGTCGCTCACGTCGGTGACCTGCGCGGTCCCGCCGATCTCCGCGGCGGTCTTGGCCGCGGTCTCTTCGTTCTTGTCCGCCACGATCACGCTGGCGCCCTCGGCCCGCAGCTTCTCGGCGATGGCCCGGCCGATGCCCTGACCCGCGCCGGTGACGATCGCGACACGACCCTCGAGTTTCATTTTCACCCTTCGTAATAGCTCGGTGCCTTTTTCCAGGACAGGAACGGGGCCATCTCGTGCGACGGGTAGATCTGCGCGTCGTGCGTGCGGGCCAGCCGCTTCAGCCGCCGCAGCGACTCGACCGAGGCCGTCGGGTCCAGGTGAAACCCGCCGACGATCAGCCGCTCGAGGTTCTCGTGGGTGTAGGCCGCGTCGCCTGCGAAGATCATCGACGGCTGGTCGTCCATCTCGACGAGCAGCGAGTAGTGCCCGGCGGTGTGGCCCGGGGTCTCATAAAGCCAGATCCCGTCCGCGATCTCGATGTCGCCGCTGACCTGCTCGTACTTGGTCCCGGGGAAGTCGAAGGACAGGTCCGAGTAGCCGAGGTGCTCGAAGGGCTCGGGCACCTTGGCGTGCCGCAGCTCGGCCTTGCTGACCAGGGTGGTGGCGTTGGTCAGGTGCTTGTTGCCACCCACGTGGTCGAAGTGGAAGTGCGAGTTCACCACGAAGCTGACCTGCTCCGGGTCGAAGCCGCACGCCTTGAGCTGCGCCGGGATGGTCTGGTCCGGGGTCTGCTGCGGCTGCTCGAACGGCAGCACGCGGTTGACGTGATCCAGGTCGTAGCCGGTGTCGTACAGGAAAAGCCCGTCCGGGTGCTCGATGAGCACGCTGTACACCGGGAACCGCACCGGCGTGCCCACGTCGATGTGCCACAGGACCTGCGAGCGGTCGATAACCAGCGAACCGCCGTCAAGGATATAGACCTTCTTGGTGTGCTTGTTATTCGGCATTTCGGCCTCACAGCGCTGCTAGGGTCTTGCGGACGGCGATCAGGCCGTCGGCGATTTCCGCCCGGCGCTCGACCACCTGCTCCTGGGTATAGGGGTAGATGCCGCCCAGGGTCTTCATGCCGAGCTGGCCGGCCCTGGCTCGTTCGGTGATCATCTCGGGGACTCCGGTAGAGGCGGATAGGTCCGGGTTGAGGTAAGAAGCCACGCTTGCATAGATATCAAGGCCGGCCATGTCCAGGAGGCGCATCGGGCCGATGACCGCAAGCTTGTAACCGATCCCCCACTTGACGCAGGTGTCCATGTCCGCCTCCGAGACGATGCCGCGCTCCACCAGCGACAGGCATTCGCGCAAGATGGCGTAGAGGATCCGGTTCTCCACGAAGCCCGGCACCTCCTTCTCGGTGATCGCCTCGTAGCCGAAGGCCCTGATGACCTGGACGATTGTCTGCGTCGTCCCGGCGGCGGTCTGCTCGCCTGGCACGACCTCGATCATCGGGACCAGGTGCGGCGGGTTGGACCAGTGCATGCCGATGAAGCGGGCCGGGTGCCGCAGCGCGCTGGCGATCGAGCTGACCGGAATGCCCGAGGTGTTGGTGGCGATGATCGCGTCGGGCTCCAGGTACCCCTCCATCGCGGCGAGGACCTCGCGCTTGAGGCGGAGATCCTCGGGGATGGTCTCAAGCACCAGGCCGACGCCGGTCAGGGCCGTCCCGAGATCGGGCTCGAAGGTGACGGACCCGCCCGGGACGCTGGCCGTCTCCATCCGGTCGAGGGCCTGGTTCGCCAGCTCGCAGGCGCCCCTGGCCCGGTCGAGCACCTCGCGGCTGAGGTCGTAGAGCCTGACCTGCGATCCGGCCCGGGCCAGGACCGCCGCCATGCCGGGCCCCATGGTCCCGGCGCCGATCACCGCCGCGACCTTCGGAACGCTCATCTGCATTACCTCCGGGATTTCAGCTGGTTTTCAGGTCCTGAATCCGCCGCCATACCCGCTCCGGGGTGAGCGGCAGCGTGGTCATCGGCACGCCGGCGTCGGCTAGCGCGTTGACGATGGCGGCCGGGATCGCGGCCAGCGCGCCCTCGCCGCAGCCCTTGGCCCCGAACGGGCCGGGGCCATCGCCATTCTCGACGATCGAGCACTTCATGGCGGCCGGTACGTCACGGAAAGCGGGGATGCGGTAGCCGAGCAGGGTGTCGTTCAGCAGCATGCCGTCCGGCGCGAAGTGCATCTCCTCGAACAGGGCGTTGCCGATGCCCTGCAGGGTGGCGCCCTCGTCCTGACGGGCGACCAGCTGCGGGTTGATGGCCCGGCCGACGTCGGCGACGCTCGAGGTGCGCAGCACGGTGATGACGCCGGTCTCGGTGTCGACCTCCACCTCGGCGCCGGCTACGCACACCTCCCAGAAGACGGGCCCCTCGGCGTAGGAGCCGCTGCCGCCTTCGGGCTGGACGCGGCCGTGGCC
>JBAUAY010000227.1:0-22123 GCA_049676235.1 Streptosporangiaceae bacterium | reverse complement strand
GAATACCGCGCCCCGGTGTTCTTCACCTCCGGGGTCTGCCCGACCGGGGACCAGGTGGTCCCCGCGTGGTAGTCCGACCGGATCCCGGCCTCATCCGCGAAGTAGATGACCGCGCCCGCCGCCTCCGCCTCACCGCGGATCCCCGGGTAGGTCTCTTTCTTCCACCGCTCCACGGCGACCGGGTCCTGCTGGTACGCGCGGTGCAGCGGCCGCTGCGGCGACATGCCGAGCTTGCGCGAAAGGCGGCCCACGCTGACCACGCTCAGGGCGACGCCGAACTCGCGGCGGATCACTTCCCGGACCATCTCCCGGGTCCACAGCGCGAACTCGAACTGCAGCTGCCGCGGATCCCGGCCCGCAATCAGCGCGTAGAGCCGGGACAACTGCGGGCCGCCCAGTTTCGGCGGACGGCCGGGCACGGGCTGGGCGCGCAGCGCGTCCTTGCCGCCCTCGCGGTACTTCGCCAGCCAGGCGTAGACCGTCTTGCGGTGCAGGCCCAGCGCGGCGGCCACGTCTTCGGGATGCGCGCCTTCCCCGACCTGATCAACTGCCCGGATCCGCAGCGCCTCAAGGGCCTTGTGATCCAACTTCCGGCCGTCATTGTCGCGCACAAGGCAATCCTGCCAGATCACAAGATCAAAGTCAGGATACTTTTGAACTCCTTAGTAAGTACCCGCGATCCCTTCGCCCGGGGAGCGCCGGCCGCGACGAGCGCGGGAGGTCCAATATATTTGCCTTTTGCTTACTAATAGCGTCTATCCCCGGTTGGTTCGCACGATTTAAGCTGGGCGCGAGGAGACAAACCGGACGCTTTGCGGCTTAGGTGCAGCGGGGCTGGGCGGTGGTGCGGCACCTGCCTGCCTTGGCAACGGAGCAGGCTGGAGGCGCGAGTGCGGGATCTGCGCGGATTCCGCGAGGCGGTGCGGGTGCACCGGCGGGCAGTCGGGCATACCCAGCGGCAGCTCGCCAAGTCGATCGGTTTGCATCCCGACGTCCTCAGCCACAAGCTCAACGGCAGCGACAACGCGATGCTGACCACCCAGGATGTGATTGGCATCGCCACCACGCTGGCCGGCTGGGGCGCGCTGGCCACCCGGACGGACGTCTATGCGCTGCTCGACCTGGCTGGAGTACCGCGGCATGCCATCCCTGCTGCGGCCTGGTCGGCACCGCCGTTAACTGTCCTGCGCGATATCCGGGACGACGTCACCGCTAGCCGGACGATATCCGCTCCGGCCTCTGGGATACCGGAAGGCCCCGCCGTGTCACCGGGCCAGCCTGCCGCGCCGCGGCCCCGGGTGACGCCCACACCGTTGCCCGCCTCGGCTACCCAGCTGATCGGCCGGGAGCGCGAGCGTGCCGAGGTGGCAGCGGCGGTAGGAGCTTCCCGGCTGGTCACCCTCACCGGTGTCGGCGGGACCGGCAAGACGCGGCTGGCTCTGCAGGCGGCCCACGATCTGGCCGGGAACTTCGCCGACGGCGTGGCCTTCATCGACGTGGCCCCGGTCCGTGATCCGGCGCTGATCGCAACGACGCTGGCACGGGAACTGGGTCTGGCGCCACCGTCGGCGGAGACCGCCGAGACCCATCTGATCGAGGCGCTGCAGAGCCGCGAGATGCTGCTGCTGGTAGACAACTTCGAGCACTTGCTGGACGCGGTCCAGTTGCTGGCCAGGATGCTGGTGGTCTGCCCGGCGATACGGCTGCTGACGACCAGCCGGATCGCGCTGCGGCTGTACGGGGAGCACACCGTGCGGGTTCCGCCGCTCTATCTGCCGGGGGATTACGGCAGCGGTCTTGAGGACAGCGAGGCGGTGCGGCTGTTCATCGCGCGGGCCCGGGCCGTCTGCCCGGGCTTCGCGCCGCAGGAAGACGAGCTTGCGGCTACTGCCGAGATCTGCGCTGCCCTGGACGGGCTGCCGCTTGCCATCGAACTGGCCGCTGCCCGGATCCGGCTATACCCGCCCCTGGCCCTGCTGCCGATGCTGCGGTCCCGGCTCGCGCTGCTCACCGGGGGACCTCGTGATCTGCCGCAGCGGCAGCAGACGCTGCGGGCGACGCTGGACTGGAGCCATGACCTGCTGCCCGCCCACGCGCGGCGCCTGTTCGCTTACCTCGGGGTGTTCGCCGGGTCATTCGACGCCGCGGCCGCGTCTGCGGTCAGCGGAGACCCCGAGCCGTTCACGACGCTGGAGAATCTGGCCGACCTGGCCGACCAGAGCCTCCTGGAGGTCACCGCCGGACAGCCGCCGAGCTTCCGGATGCTGCAGACCGTTCGGGAGTACTCGCTGGCCCGGCTGGCCGAGACCGGAGAGCAGGACGCCGCGAGCCAGCGGCACTTGGCGTACTTCCTCAACATGGCGCTCGCCACCCACACGGGCCTGGACGGGCCCGGTCAGGCCGGATTTTTCGACCAGCTGGAGGCGGCCTACCCGAATCTGCGCGCTGCGCTGGAATTCGCTGACCGCGAGGCTGGGCACGACAGCCAGTGCCTCGCTGACGGGCTGCGGCTAGCCGCCGCGCTCGGCCCGCTCTGGCAGCGCCGCGGGCCGCTCGCCGAGGGCATGCTTCAGCTCGACCGGCTGCTGGCCCGCGACGATGCTCAGCAGCGCCCGAGCGATCCGGTGGTCCGGGCCTCCGCCGTGCTGGCTGCGTGCTCGCTGGCCTGCTTTAAGGGCGACTACGCCCGCACCGTGGACCTGGCCCGCCACGGCATCGAGCTCTGCGCGCCCCTATCCGATCACCGCGGTCTGGCCCTGGCCTACCGCTTCCTCGGCGAAGCGGCCCTCGCAGTCGGCGACGACGATGAGGCCGAGCCGAACTTGGAGCGTGAGCTAGCGGAGGCCCGGCAGGCGGGCGACGTGCTCGACCTGGCCACGGCCTACAACATGGTCGGTCAGGCGGCTCGCCACCGCGGCGAGATCCGGCACGCCACATCGCTGATCTGGCAGGCGCTGAAGCTGTTCCGGGAGGCTGGCGATCCTAACGGCGTGAGCACGATGCTGGCCAGTCTCGGCGAGCTCGCGCGAGACGCGGGCCAGCCGCTCCGGACGTGGCGCCTGTACGGCGCGGCGCTGCGCCGCCATGCCGAGCTCGGCAACAAGCGTCATATGGCCTACGAGCTCGAGGGGCTCGCGGCCGCCGCCGCCCTGGGAGGGGCCGGGCAGCAGGCCCTGGTGTATGTCGGTGCGGCGCAGGTTCTGCGTGAGGAAACCGGGGGGCTGTTGCCTCCCGCCGAACGGGTCATACTCGACCGGGTCCTGGCGCCAGCCCTCGCCCCGCTGTCGGCCCGGGAGCGGCAGGCTGCCATCAGCCGGGGACGGAACCAGCCGCTCCCCACCACGATCGAGCACGCCCTGCGGGCCGCGGGAAACAACGGGCGGCCATCGCGGCCATGAAGCGCTGACCGGACCGGACCGGCCGACGCGTGAGCGCAGGTTTGCCGCATCTTTGCCGCAACGAATCGCTGGTACCGCGCCGAATGGCGGCCTAACGTGCGCTCAGGTTCTCCAGTAGCTGCCCGCATCACGGGCACGAAAATATAGGCGGGCAGTTGTGGACCATGAAGTGGTGCTGGCCCGATCGCTGGCGGCGGTATTCGAGCAGCTCGCCGCGCCGCTGCGGCTGGGCGACTGGTTGCCCGAGGTGGTCGTGATATCGGGTGATCCCGGGGAACCCTGCGGGATTGGTACCGTCTTTGGCCTCCGGCTCCGCCGTGGCGGCCAGGAGACTTCCGGCACCGGCGAACTGACCGCCTTCGAGCCGCCCCGGTCCGTGGCCTACCGGCTTGTCTTCGGGCCGAATACCTACGTTCTCCGGGTGACCTGCGTCAACACCGGCACCGCCACCCGGGTCAACGTCTACCAGGCCGATGCCACACCACCGCTTGCGGTCGACCTCGGCTCGCTGCACCAGGCCAGCCCCGAGGCCTAGCCCAGCGCGGGCAGCGCCGTCAGATTCCGTTGTTTCCTATCTGCGCAGGCGGCCCGTTCCAGGCCGCAACTTTGGAGCACCTTTGCCGCAACGCATCTCTGGTGCCGCGGCGCCCGCCGAGCTACGCTCCGGGCAGTAGGGGTCATAGCGCACATTCGGGCCCGCACCTGACCGCACCAAAGCTATACGTCCAGGCCTTGAATCCGGTACACGGCGCCAACGGGTGATTCACCGCGCTGGTGTTCACCGTACAGCCTGGCACTGGAAATGAAGGAGGACCAGTGCACGAGACGGAAACGCTGCATTTCGATCTCAGCCACCTGTCACCGGACCAGCCGTTCACCCTGCACGCCGGGTCCCGCCGTTACGACCTGGCGCCGCATACCCGGCAGAGCCTGGCGCTGTCACGGCGGACCAACGCGGCGCTGGAGCTGGTGCCCGATGACCGGATCACGCATTTCGCCGGGCCGGTGCGGCTGCCAGGGAACTCGCCGCTGCTGCTGCGGGTGACCGCCCCGAAGCGTAACCCGGATGACTCACTGGACCGGCTGGTGCTGGTCTCGCTGCACATACCGCGCAGGCACCGCATCGCCGCGCTGGCGCAGCAACGGCTGCAGGGCGAGCCGGTGCTGCCGCCTCCTAAGTTGGCATTCCTGGGCGCGACCAGCCAGATAGGCGGTCTGACCCCGGATAAGCTGCTTATCGATATCGCCAATATGGCCACGGCCATGGATGCCGCCGAGGCGCTGATCTTCCATCACCCCGAGATCATGACCATCCAGGGAGACAAGGCAGCGCAGATTGCCCGCTACCTTCCCCATGCGAGCGGCTTGTTCTTCCTGGCGCAGTCGATCCTCGACGAATCCAGGGCGCATGATAAGGATGCGAACACCCCCAACTGGGTCAATCAGCAGCCTGGCGTGCACTTCCAGACAGGCCAGCCGGCTAAGCCGATCTGGGTCTGGTCGGGCGCAACACAGAAGTATTTGCAGGTGCCACTGCGTGACGTCCTGCAGAAGACCAAGAATGATCCTCAACTGGAGAACCAGTGCTGGACGGTGCAGGCAGGCACCACCCGGGTGAAAATGACCGAGGCACCGGCCGGCGTCCTCGCTGACGCGCAGGCGACCTACACGGTGAAGGAGAAGACCGCGCAAAGCGGCGTCGAGCACAATTTCTCCTACGATCCCGCTTCCTCGACCGCGACCGTCAACCTGAAGAACTACTACCTGCGCTGGCTGCAGGTCACCGTCGACCAGTACGGGCCGGCCGGGGAGCGGGTCGGCCAGACCAAGGTACTCGGGCAGCAGTCGCCGGTGGACACGATCATGGCGGTGCCGCTGGAACCAGAGTGGTCGCCCTACCAGTTCACGTGGGACGCTCAGGCCAGCCGGGCCGTGGTCAGCTTCGGGGGTATCGGGCAGCCGCCGGCCGACGGGACGTACGACATCGGCGGCGTCACCTGGACCGCGATTTTCAATTTCGCGGTACCGATGCTGTTCATCACGATCGGCGTCGCCGAGGACCAGGGCGGCCAGGCGTGGTCGGACCTGACCAAAGGCGTGGTGGGGAAGCTCACGGCCGTGGTGGAGGCCGTGGCCGAGGGGCCGCTGAGCGACGTGGTCGGCGGCAGCGTCGCAGTCAAGGACGTCTTGGTGATGATCGCCAACTTGGCTAGCTCCCTGCTGCTCAGCGTGCTCACCGATGCGGCCGCATCGGCTCTCAAGGCTTACATCGCCGGCGCGCTGGGCGAGAGCGCGCTGGATGAGGCCGAGCCGTTCATCGGCTGGGCCGCGCTGGCCATCGGTGCGGCCGCGGACATCGCCAGCATCATAGAGACCAGCGTCGAGGTGGCGCGCAGCCCCGCAACCATGGCCATTAGCATCGAGCGCGCCGTGGACGTGAGCGTTACGGTCACGCCCGATGGCAGAGACGCGGGAGGGACGCTGTGGCCCTCTACCGCGACGCACTACAGCATCTCGATCACTTACGATGACGGCCCGGTCTATGTCTACGACGCGCCGCTGACCGATCAGGAGAAGAACCCCTCCCCTCCCGACAGCCGGCCGAAGATCAGTCACACGTTCACCGGGCTTCCGGCCGCCGGGACCATCACCGTGCTGGCCCGGGTCTACGCCGCCAACGGCTGGCTGGCTGGCCAGGGCGTGACCAATCCGATACCGGCCCAGCCGAGCGGGGACGGCACGCTGGTCGTGCCGTCGTTCCCTATCACGGAGAACCTGATCCCCCTCTCGGCCAGCACGACCTACACGTTCAAGGAGAAACTGGCCTTCAATCAGGGCGCCCGGGTCTGGTGCAAGCCGCCTGACTGCTCGGCCCCTACGGCGACGGTTTCAGATCTGGACGGCGCGTCAAGCGGGTCCAGCCTGTGGCAGCTCGGCCCGCTGACGCTGAACGAGGCGAAATCGGCGCTGGGCTACTCCTGGTCAGCTTCGGATCAGCACGTGCCGAAGGTGAACACCACCGACCCCTGGGACGGGCAGGAATTCACCTTCCAATCGGTCAGCGAGGGGCAGAATCCGGAGAGCGGCCTCATGTTCTCCGGCGCTGGCTGGACTGACAAGCCCTGCCTGGCCTTCCCGCCGCCCACCATGGCCAATCCGCTAGCCGATGGCTTCCTGATGGAACCCAACCCGGCCGATGAGTCAATGCTGCTGCGTGCGATCTCGCTGACTCAAGGCTCGCCCTTCATAGCCTCGCCGGGCCAGTCGTTCGGCCGGTTCACCTACGGGCTGGAGGACCTTGCGATTCACCCGGCCGGCTACGCCGTGGCGCTCGACACCGGACACTGCAAGCTGCAAGTGCTGCGGCTGACCGCGCTGGCCGCCGACGCCCAGGCCCCGGCCGCCGCCATCTATTCGGGGAAAGGCACACGCCCGGGGCTGCTGTCCAACCCGGTCGCCGTGGCCTGCTCGGAGAAGATCATGGTGCTGCAGACCGATGCGACGACCTACAAGCAGGGCTGCGTGTGCGCCTTTGACGTCAAGGGCAACCCGGTGAACTGCTTCGCCGGCAACACCTCGGTGACCGGACTGCATCCCGAGGGCACCGCGAACGTGGTGGTCGTTGACCTCAGCGTCGAGTCCCAGGGCTACCTGTACGTGCTGAAGTACTTCACCCCGGCGTCCGGGCCGGTACTGGCCTCCGATTACCGGCTTGACATCTATAACCCCGACGGCACCTTCCTGACCCAGGTGACGGGCCTGGCCGCCGCGTCGCTGCACGTCGACCTGTGGCGCAACGTGTTCACCCTGAACTACGAGATCCTGCCGGGAACCGGCCGCACCGAACCGTCGGTCTCCCAGTGGATCCCCTCCACCCCCAGCGCGCAGGCAGCCAGCCAAGGAGGCAATTGATACCATGAAACAGCTCAACCGCTGGGTCCTCAGCTGCCAGGACCAGGTCGCCAACATCTGGTACGGCCAGGATCACACTGTGTACGGCCTGAACCCGACCGCCGGCCCGCAGCAGCCGGATAACAGCAACACCGTCACCGTGTACGACCTGGGCAGCGGCCTTATCGCACTCCAGTGCCCCGCAAACCCCGGTGCGGGAATCCCCGCCGCTTTCGCCTGGTTCACAAACGAATATTCCGAATATGGTACCAACCTGCGATTCCAGTATCCGTGGGACGGATGGGTCACGCAGGACTGGACCGCCTTCCAGCCTGTTCCACTCGGAGACGGCTGCTTGGTCCTGTACATACCAGCATCGCAGTCGTACGTGCAGAGGGCCGACAACCCCGACCAGGCGGCGAGCAACTGCACTGCGCTGGTCTCCCCGTACATGGGGATTCACCTTGCCGCGCATTTCACCGTGACCGGCGTGGACCGCACCATGGCTTTGGACCTTCTGGATCTAAGTGCCCCATCCACTGGTGGCAAGAACGCTTCAGGCCTCAGCTTTTGGGGGGCAGACCTGACCGGCCGCGACCTGACCGGCTGGAACCTGACCGGGTGCGACTTCGCGAGAGCCGTGTCGCTCAGCGGCTGCAACATGTCGGGGGCTAACCTGCAGCAGGCCCGGTTCGCCGGGCACTCCCTGAACGGCCTTGACCTGTCGGGGGCAGACTGCACCGGCGCGGACTTCAGCGGCTGCGATTTCACCGGCATTAAACCAGCGACATCTGCGCCGGTGCTGACTGGCGCCAACCTCATGGGCGCGGTGCTGCCCGCGGGTATCTCGTGGCCAGACGTGAAGATGGCGGGCGCGGTGCTGGCGCAAGCCAAGGTGAGCGGTGACTTCTCCGGCCCCACTGCCGACCTGAGCGGCGTCAACTTCAACGGCCAGGGGGCCAGCTATTTTGCCCCGGTCTACCAAGGCGGCGGCTTCGGCGGCTTCGACCTGACCAATCCTGCCGACCAGGTCATCGCCTACGACTATGGCGGCAGCGGGCGCCTGGACCACCTGGTCTGCTACCGGCCAGGGCCAGGCCTCGGCCGGGTCTGGATCGTCCGGAAGAACGCCGACGGGACATTCACCCAGGTCTACGGCCAGCAGGGCATCGGCGGCTACGACATGGCCGATCCTGCCGATCGGATCATCGCCTACGACTATGACGGCAGCGGGCGGCTGGACTACCTGGTCTGCTACCGGCCCGGCAGCGGTGCGATTTTCATCGTGAAGAAGCTGAACGACACCGATAGCCCGGACGCGTTCACGCACGTCTACAGCCAAGGCGCCAGTGCCAGCGCCCAGGGCATCGGCGGCTACAACTTGAGGGATCCCGCCGACCGGATCATCGCCTACGATTACGACGGCAGCGGGCGCCTGAACTACCTGGTCTGCTACCGGCCGGGCCACCGGACGGTCTGGATCCTGAAGAAGGTCCAGGACGCCGATAGCCCGGACGCGTTCACGCACGTCTACCACCAGGGCGACGGTAGCGGCGCCCAGGGCATCGGCGGCTACGACCTGGCCATCAGCACGGACCGGATCATTGCCTACGACTACGACGGCACCGGGCGGCTGGACCACCTGGTCTGTTACAGGTCCAACGGCGAGACCATCTGGATCCTGAAGAAGGTCAGCGACCTGGACGATCCGAAAGCGTTCGCGCCGGTCTACAACCAGTCCGCCATCGGAGGCTACGACCTGATCGATCCCCGTGACCAGATCATCGCCTACGACTACCGGGGTACCGGGCACCTCGACCACCTGGTCTGTTACCGGCCCGGTACTGTCACCGGCATCATCCGCATCGTGCGGAAGATAAGCAACGCGAACGACCCGAGCGCGTTCACCCCGGTCTACCAGGGTGGGGGCCTCGGCAGTGGTGTCGACGGCTCCTACGATCTAGCGGGCAGCACCGACCAGATCATCAGCTGTGACCACGACGGCGCCGGGAAACCAGGTGACCTGATCTGCTACCGGCCCGCCGGGAACGTGCTCTGGATCGTCCAGAAGAAGGCGGCCGGGCCCGCGACGCTGACCGCATGCCACCTCGACCATGCGAACCTGTCCGGCGTCAGCCTGGCCGGTATCGACCTGACCACGGTGACCCTGGCCGGCGCCGACCTGTCCGGGGCCAGCGTGGCCGGGGCGAAGCTCGCCCAGGGGGCCGACCTGACCGGCGCGAAGCTAGCCGGGACCGACTTCACCGGGCTGGACCTGACCCAGGTGCACTTCTCGTTCCCGCTGACGCGCTCCACCGACCCGGCTCATCCGACGATCTTCGCCCGGTGCAAGCTGCCGTACACGATGATCGCGAAAGACTGGTCCTGCCTCGACCTGACCGATGCCACCATCACCGGGATGCCGACGGACCTGACCGGGCTGAACGCCCAGGGACTGCGGTGGCCCGGGGGGAACTTCATCAAGGCCACGCTGGACGGGGCCAACTTTGCCGGGGCCAGCCTGGCCGGGGCCAACTTCAGCGGCGCCACCAGCACGCAGCAAAGTGCGAGCTTCGCCGGCGCCAAGATGCCCGGCGCGTTCTTCGTGCAGGCCACCCTCGATCAGACTGACTTCACCGGCACCACCCTGGATGGAGCAGACCGGACCGAGGCCGCGAACTTCTCCTACGCCTGCCTCAGTAACTGCGACTTCACCGGGGCGGGCCTGTACGCCGTGATCTGCACCGGAGCCACGCTGATCGAGCTCACCCTGTCCGGGGGTGTCAACCTGCAACAGGCTGACTTCTCGGACGCCTATCTGCCCAACACTGTTTTCACCGGCGCGGACCTGCAGGGCGCGAAGTTCGATGGCGCCTGCATGGTCGCATGCGACCTGACGAACGCCGACCTGACGCCAGCCGCCCAAGGCACCCAGCAGGCCTCGCTGGGTGCCGCCTGCCTGCAAGGCGTCACTCTGACCGGCACCAAGCTGGGCGGCGCCAGCCTCCCGAACGCGGCCATCACCACCACGGACGGGCAGATCACTGTCCAGTATTACCAGACGCCGGGTTCGCTGACCGATCCCTATCCAATGCCCTATTCGGGCGGCAGTTATCCTGCCGCCTCCTCCCTCAGCGACACGACCGTCTGCCCCAACACCGTGACGTACCAGGAGAACATGGCCAGCGGCCAGACCATCGCACAGATGATGACCGCGCCGAATCCGCCGACGCAATGGAAACCCAGGAACACCCTGGAGGACCAAAGCCGGCTGGCGCGAGCATAACAAGGCCGGCCACGGGTCCGATGGCGCCGGCAGATCCCTCGCGGCCGTGACCGCCGGGACATCCGCGCGGCCACCTGGGTAGAACCCGGCACCTATCAGGGGCGAACCTGCCGCGAGTGCTCGAGTCCCGGGAGGATGTTTCCTGGCTGGTGATCAGCCTCTGAACCAGCTACGGCTGATGTGAAAACCGTGCAGCTGATCTTGCGCTTCCTGCCGTTGCTGCGGGTTAGGGGCCGCGCGCTCATCTTCCCCGATGGTGCTCTGGTACAGCGCCTTGACCGCCTGGGCGATGCCTTCGTCATCAACGGGCAGCTTGTCCAGGGCATGTGCGAGCGTGGCACCCGCAGCGACCGCATGCAGTGCATATACCGTGCCCACCGCCTCAGCCGGCGAGGCAGCCCTGGGTGAGACCGCGGTGGTGGCCAGCAGTTCGGGCTGGATGTTCCCGGCATCCTCCATGATCTGCTTCTGCAGGGCCGAGATGGCCAGCATGTACTGGCCATAGGAGTCGACTCCGAAGGTTTGCCAGGCCGGCAGCATCTCGCCCAGCGCGCTGCCCTTGTATCCGCGCATCAGCAGCTGTGCCGACGCCCGCGCGCCCTCGAGCTCGACCTTGGCCGCGACCACCGGCAGCGTGAGAGCACCGCCGCCCTTGATATCCGAGATCACCACGATGGCCCGCAGTGCCACCCCGAAGCGGTAGGTGTGCTCACCGCTGGCTACGTCAATCCAGCGGGATGAGCCGAACATGAGCGCGTCACGCTGGTAGCTCGCCGTGATATTACCGACCGGAAAGCCCAGATTAGCGGCCGCGCTGACGCTCAGGCTGTAGGCCTCCTGCGACCAGTTGTCAAGCTGGTCGGCGGTCGGCACGGCGGGTTCATTAGCGCTGGGATCCAGGCCGGCGGCGGCGTGCACATCTTCGACCGACAGGTTCACCGGATACATCTTCGGCACTGGTTCCCCAATCTCCGCCGATCCCGGGGCTGTCCGTTCAGACTGGCGTGGACTAATCGCTGAGGAAGCGTGACAACTACATTACTTCAGTGGTCGCATCCTGAGCGTCGGCGGCGGGGCAGAACTCCTAGCTCGGAGGCTGGGCCGAAAGCCTCACCATTGTTCTTCTCAGCAAGAAGAAGAGCATGACCGCCGCCAGCGCGCCGATTCCCGGAGCCCAGTAGGTGGCATCGTCGGCGACCCGGTCAAGTTCGGTGCAGGCCGGCAGGACAACGTCCGCCGAATGTTCCGGGCAATCAGGAGGCTGCAGCGCCTCCTGCATGGGCCAGCCGACGGCGATGGCGATAATGAGTCCGTAGACGATGGCCTGAGCAGCCAGAATCCAGTTGTCGGGCGGCGGCTCCTGAGCCGCCTCGCGGCCCCGCTTTCGGGCAGGATCAGCTCCACCGCAGCAGCCGGCGCCGTCGTGACCTGAAATGAGCCGTTATGTTTCGGCCAGGCCACTTTGACGTACAACCAGCGCCGCAGAACAAGGTTGCTCTATCAGAGATAATGCGCGGGTGTCAGGTCTCGCGACGGCGCCGTTCGCGCAGGACGCCTAACGATTTATCAGAGATAATGTGACATTACCCCTGGTAACGTCCGGCTATGGGAACGGTCCGCCGCATCGCCCCGGCCGCCGGTGCCGTCACCCTCGGCCGGTCGCCGACGCCTACCTCGCCACCTTGCTCGGAGCCGAGCATGCCAGCACCCGCCGGACCTACGGCCGGATTCTCCGGCGGGTCGTGACCGAGTTCGGCGCTGAGACCTTGCCGGACGATATCGGCGCCGGGCGGTTCGCTGAGTGGTTCGGCTCTCAGTGGGCCGGCCGGTCGCCGTCTACGTGGAACGTCTCCCTCGATGCCGTCAGGTCAGCTGCGGCGTACTGGCAGCGGCAGGGCTGGCTCGCCGGCGACTTGTCCCGGATGCTCGTCCCGCGCAGGCCGCGGCCCGATCGCGACCGGGCGCTCTCCCGCAGCGAGGTTGACCAGCTGCCCACCCGCAAGGACATCAGCCTGCGCGAGCGGACGTTGTGGCGGATGCTGTAAGAGACCGCCGCCCGGTCGGCCGAGGTGCTCGCGCTCGACGCCGGGGACCTGGACCTGCCGGACCGCTGCGCGCGGGTACGCCGCAAGGGCGGCGCCATCGACATCATCGTCTGGCAGACCGGCACCGCGCGCCTGCTCAAAGGCCACACGACAGGCCCGGTGTTCGTGACCGAGCGGAAGGCGCGGGTGCCGCTCCCCGCGGCCGACCTGGACGAGCACGGGCGCGCCAGGCTCAGCTACCAGCAGGCCGCGGCGCTGTTCACCAAGGCCTCCGGCCGCGCGACCTTGCACCACCTCAGGCACTCCGCCCTTGCCCACGACGCCGAGGACGGCACCGGAACGCCGATGCTGATGAAGCGGTCCGGTCATGCCTCGGTCAGGTCGCTGGCCAGGTACGCGCGAGTGAGCGCCGAGGCGCTGATGCGGCGCCAGGCCGAACGCGACCCGGCACGGCGCCGGTAGCGTAAGCCGCGAACCCGTGCACAAGGGGCTCCGAGCGCAGGCGAGGGCGATCCGGGTGCCCGGGGCCGGTCCCTTGCCAGGCCGCACCGGGACACGCACGAGTAGCACCCGGGTTACGCCCGATGGCGGGCGCCGCAGCGCAGGTGCGGCAAGCTGTATTAGGTTCCGCTCATGAACCCTGAGGTCACCGCGGCGGTCATCGCAGCCAGCGTCAGCTTCCTCACCCTGATCGGCACGCTGGCCGCGCAGTACTTCGGCCGCCGCGCAACTAGTAAGCAGCTGGACAGAACTCTCGGGGAGCAGCGCACCCGGACCCTGAATGAACGGTTCGCCACGGCGGCCGGGCAACTGGGTGATGATAAGCCGCCGGCGGTCCGGCTGGCCGGGGTGTATGCCATGGCGGGCCTGGCTGATGACTGGCCCGAGAACCGGCAGACCTGCGTCGACGTGCTGTGCGCTTACCTGCGTTTGCGCTATGCGCGGGAGCCCGGAGACGGGGAAACGGCGCAGATGGCTCTCCAGGACGACCGTGAGGTCCGCCACACCGTCATCCGGGTCATCACCGCGCACCTCCAAAAAGACAAAGACGCTGCGATGTCCTGGCAGGGTCTGAATTTCGACTTCACGGGCGCCGTCTTTGACGGCGGCGGCTTCGGCGGCGCCGAGTTCTCCGGGGCGAAGGTCAGCTTCGACAGCGCCCAGTTCACCGGCGACGTCAGCTTCGCCGCCGTCGGGTTCTCCGGCGCCCAAGTCAGCTTCGGCGCCGCCCAGTTCAAAAACGGCCTGGTCAGCTTCGGCGCCGCCGAGTTCTCCGGCACCACGGTCGACTTCAAATCCGCCGTGTTCTCCGGCGGCGAGGTCAGCTTCAGCGACGCTCAGTTCCGTGCGGAGCTATCCGGTGACGACCTGGACAATGTCATTCGGTCTCTCACCCCCCCGGACCAGCTCTCGGGCACTCCAAGGGCCAGGGACCCTATGACGCCGGAGCCGGATTTCATCGACAGCGGCAGCGGCATGATCAGCTTCTACGACGCCAAGTTCAAAAAAGGCCAGGTCAATTTCAGCCGCGCCAAGTTCCAGAACGGCGTGGTCGACTTCTCCCGCGCCGAGTTCTCCGGGGCGAAGGTCAGCTTCGACGAGGCCGAGTTCTCCAAAGGCGCGGTCGACTTCTCCGGCGCCGAGTTCTCCGGCGCTGACTACTCCGCCGAGGATTGGCGCCACGAGGGCGCCGTCAGCTTCAGCCGGGCCAAGTTCTGCGGCAGCACTGTAGGCTTCCACGCCACCACGTTCTCCGAAGGCACGGTCAGCTTCTACGACGCCGAGTTCAGAAAAGGCCTGGTCAGCTTCGGCGCCACCTTCTCCGGCGGCCTGGTCAGCTTTGGCGGCGCCGAGTTCTTCTCCGGCAGTACAGTCAGCTTCTACCACGCCACCTTCTCCGGCGGCACGGTCAGCTTCACCGCCGACCCGGAGCACCTCACCGACGCCGCCAAGTTCTCCGGCGGCACGGTGAATTTCAGCGACCCCTGGGACTGGTCATTCCCACCTAAATTCCCCTGGACAGACACGCCGCCCCCAAGCGTGAAGCTCCCCAAGAAGGAGGATCAATCACAGGCGTAGGCCTGCCTGGGCTGGACGCGCGGCCCTGGCGGCCGGTGATAGCGCCGCAGGGCTACCACGCGATCCATGCCTGCTTGCTAGTGCCGCGGCAGGCGACGTTCGCCCCGTTATGATGTGACGCGCGTCCGGGTTGTCCGCTCAGGGCAGGCTCGTGGCGAAGATCGCGGGGTGTGGCCGGCGACATCAGCCATGAGGGTCTGCGCGCCTTGAAGGTGCCGGCAAGGTCCTCGTTCAGAGGGTGCGTGCGGCTGGGGCATTTCCCGGGTCGGGGAGAAGCCTGCGGAACTCGGCTGCCATCGCGGCGGCCCGGTCTTGCAGGGCGCCGATGTCGGGGCCGGCGAGAAGCAGTGACCTCGACGCGCTGGGCATGACCCGGTCGGGGCAGGCCGCGAAGACCCGGGCCACGTCCTCGGGGGTCGCGCCCTGCGCGCCGACGCCGGGAGCCAGGAACAGTGCCTGCGCACTGGCCAGGTCGAGTTCAGGCTCGATGCGGGCCGGGCCGACCACGGCGCCGACCGGGCCGATCTGTCCCGCCGCGAGCATGCGGTTCAGTTTCCCGATCTCGCCGAGCAGCCCTTCCTCGACCTGGCAGCCGTCGCCGTCGAGGGCGGACTGGACAGCTCGTCCTTCCGGGTTGGAGGAACGGGTGACGACCAGCAGGCAGCTCCCGGCCTGGTGGGCACGCGAGACGAAAGCGTCCATCGCCGCCAGCCCGAGATAGGGGTGGACGGTGACGGCGTCGGCCTCCAGCGGAGCGCCCGGGCCGAGGAACGCCTGCGCGTAGGCGTCGTTGGTGCTGCCGACATCGCCGCGCTTGACGTCCAGGACGACCAGCAGTCCTGCGCTCCGGGCGTCTGCGATGAGCCGGCTGAGCGTCCGGAAACCCCGCCATCCGTGGCGCTCGAAGAAGGCGGACTGAGGCTTGACCAGTCCCACCGTCCCGGCGGCGGCATCGAGTATGATGTCCGCGAAGCGATCCAGGCCATCTGGGTCATCGCCCAGCCCCCACGCCTTGAGCAGGGCTCCCGATGGATCCAGGCCCCACACCAGCGGCCCCGGGCCAGACCGCGCCACGGCGAACCGGGATGCGAACGGATCAGCCACGACTCCATTCTCGCGCATCGACGACTCCTCGACGACGCAACCATCAAGCCGGGCTAGATGGCGGGGCAAACGTTGCCTGACGCGGCACTAGCAAGGTGGGCGGCACGGTCATACCGGCGTCTTGACCTGCCCTGACCGGGTGCCCGAAAAGTCTGTCGGAATCCACGATCGTTTCGGTAACCCCACCGACCCGCCACCTTACTCAGCTGTGGATGGCCTGCCATGAACCTGAATCCGGCAACGTGGCCGCTTGCAGGGAAGATCATCAGCGTCGGCGCGAGCGCTCTGGAGGCCGCCAGCGGCGTCACCTACGCGGTCGCGGGCCACGGGCGCAGTGCCGCACCATCCCCGGCGGCAACGTCAACGCCGCTCTCGCAGGCATCATCCCCGGCGCTGTCAACGGCCTCGCCGGAACCCTCAAGCCCGTCCGGGCTGCTGGCCGGGTGCCAGGTGGGCGAGGGCGCGAGCACCACCTTCCAGCCGGTGACTCGCCAGAACATCGGCGACGGTGATTCTGCGTATGAGATCACGGTGACGAACAACACCAGCGCGGCCGTCACGGTCAGCGGGTTCGGGGTGACGTTCTCCGCGTTTGGCAGCCGGATCGGAGCCGATCAGTCCACGGTGAACACGGCGCTGATGGAGCCTGGCGAGAAGTGGAATTTCACGATCGGCATCACCAGCGGCGTGCAGGTCTCGGTAAACACCTTCCTGAACACGACGTGCACAGTCTCCTCAGTGGACACTTCGGCTGGGACGGTCACGCCCACCGTGATCCCGGAGCAGGACGGTATGCAGAACACCCGCGTCCAGGCCGTTCAGCAGGCACAGCAGAAACTGGCCAGCGACGTGGCCAGCCTGGGGTACGGCTCCGCCAGCCTGAACAGCGACGACTCGCTAGCCGGGAGCGTCACCTCGATGAAGCAGGCATACGGCCGGGAGCAGCAGCAGTACCAGACGGAGCAGTCTGCTTCCTGCGATGTCATGGGCGGCGATGCCGATGACGTGAGCGGGGATGCTGATGATGTCGGGGGTGATCTAACCGACTTGCAAGCCAGCATCTCCTATCTGAGGAGCCAGAAGGTCCAGGCGGTAAAGAATGACCTGGCGGCCGTGCAAGGCGAGGTGCATACCCTCCAGGGCCTCGGGACGGCTCCGGGCACGGACTACTCAGCCACTGTCGCTGCCGGGGACCAGGCGCTACTGAACGCGGCGACCGCGATCTCCTGGGCTCAAGATCAAGGGAACAGCATCAACGAGCAGGCGCACCAGCTGGCGAGCACCGCTGAGGCTTACGCCAACTCGCACTGCGCCAGCTAGAAATCCAATACCAGCAGGCGACTGGGCCGGGCAGGCGTGACCCGCCTGACTGCAGCCCAGCTACCGGTGCGTACGGGCAGGTAAGGCGGTCTGGCAGCGCTGGCCGCTTTTGGCCGCGCAACGACGCTCGACGACGCCCCCCATTGCGCACCAGCGAGTAGCACCTCGGCAGGTCAATAATGGAATGGGCAGGTTGCGGGTGCGCGTGTAGATCATTACGGATCAGGTCCCCTCTGATGTAGCAGCGTGTGTAGCAGACACGTCATGGACCGGGGGAGCGGTGCGAGACGGCGGGAGACACCGCCGCTCCCCGTGCAGTGCGGTTGCTGGACTAGATGGATTCCTGGGACCGTCGTGGACGACGGTCGCCTGACTCATAACCCAGAGGTCGCGGGTTCAAATCCCGCCCCCGCTACTAGTTTCCGCAGGTCAGGGCCCTTTCCCGGCAGGGAGAGGGCCTTTTACGTGACCGGGAATGTGACCAAAGGAGGTGCCGGTGCGGTATGCCGCGGCCTGACAGGTGAGACGCGCTGGCACGGAGTGAGACAGCGTGGAACCCGGTAGACGTTCCCACAGGCGATCGCTGGGCGCTTCTCCCAGGAGTAGGCCCGGCGAGCCGGTGAACCATCTGGGTGTGTTGTGAATCGCGGGCGGGCGGTGGTAGACCTGCGCTAAGGGACCAGCCCCACGTCTGGCCCGGCCGCCAGCCGCACCCGCCGCTCGGAGGGCTGCGCCACGGACTCAGCGCCCGCCCGCAAGCGGATATCA
The DNA here is from genome assembly GCA_049676235.1 of Streptosporangiaceae bacterium. Classification (GTDB taxonomy): domain Bacteria; phylum Actinomycetota; class Actinomycetes; order Streptosporangiales; family Streptosporangiaceae; genus Palsa-504. The sequence goes on along the minus strand of JBAUAY010000227.1, from coordinate 4,232 downwards.
CGGCTACACGGAAGGAGGCGAAACTTACGATTACCCCGCCTTCGGACGGCCGCTAACGGGATTCCGTCCGCGAGCTGATCGTGACTGACGTTCTGGTTTCCGGCTTCGCGGTCAGCATGGCGACGGCGGCGTCCGGCCCGGACCATGCGTCCCCTGGCTGGCGGCGCAGGCCGGGATCTGGCGGCGGCTGGCCGGCGTGCGTGGCGAGGTCGCTCAGGCGCACGAGCGCGTAGCCGGGCGTGATCTCATGCCCTTGCATGGGCCTGGCTCCTGCCTGCCTGGCTCGCGGGTCCTCGGCGCTGAGGAGCGCCCCGTGGTGGTCGCCGCCGCGCCGGCAGGTGCCGCCGGGCTCGCGGGAGAGCAGGCAGGCCGGGGTACAGCTGCCCGCTCTGAGCGCGGCAGGGGCCGAGACGGGGTGCCGGCCGGGCAAGGTCGGCGAGCTTCGCTACGCGGAGCGAGACGCGCGGGGCGCTGCACGCACTGTTCACTGTCTGGGTGGATGATGGGAGGGCAGCCGATGCTGCCGGACGTACTCAGTTTCCGTGCGAGCTGGGTGCTGGTGGCAGCCCGCGCGTTAATCGATGGCCGTGCACCGGGCACGCCGGGATCGCGGCGACGCGGCTGAGGGCGGACGGGCAGATGGATGAGGCCGGGCGCCGCCGCAGGGATTTCATCCGGTCTCATCATCCGGACCGGGGCGGTGATCCGGACAGCTTCGTCGCGGGCCTGCGCTCCTTCGGGACGGAGCATGAGCGCAGCGGGCAGCCACGGCCCAGGGTGGTGGTCGTGAGGCGCCGGGCGTGGCTGACCCGGATGGTGATCGCAGCGGCCCGGTGGCTTTGCCCTGGCAGGAGGGTCCCGCGCGTGCATTAGCGCGCCGCTGCGGCATTGATCGCAGGGCTGTGCGGCAGTTAGTTGTGCGGCCGTTACTGGTCGTCGTCGGTGAAGATGTCGTCGATGGTGACGTTGACGACGACGGTTTGCAGCCCGATCTGGTCGCGGAGGGTGGCGATGACGCGGTGCTGGATGTCGCGTGCCACCTCAGGCAGGGGCTCTCCGTAGGTGACCGCCACGGCAAGGTCCACGACCGCAGTGCGGCCCAGGACGCCCACGGCGGCGCGGGGATGATGGTGGCTGGCGGTGGCCTGCTCGGTGAGCGCGGCGGTTTTGCTGTGGGTGCTGCGGCCGAAGGCGACGCGGACGCCGGGGACCATGCGGGCGGTGTCGCGGGCCAGGGCGGCCACGATCCGGGCGGCGATGCGGATGACACCGAGGTTGGTGGTCTGCAGCGTGTACCACACGTCGCGGGCCAGCACCCGGATCTGGCTCATGACCGCCGCGGTCAGGCCGGGCGGAGCCGGTGCCGGGCTGGCCGCCGCTTCGGCCACCGGGGCCCACAAGGCGGCGAATTCCGCGATCGCGGCCTGGCAGTGCACGCAGTCCCGCTGGTGAGCGTCCAGGTCTGCCGCGTGGCCGTCGGCGACCTGCTCGAGGACAGGATCGACATCGGCGCCGCATGGCAGCGTGACCGCGGTCAGCAGATGACTAGCTGCCTGCCCGCCTGCCGGTGGCTCGTTCACTGACCCGGTCACCTCCATTCCTGCAGCTTCACTCCTAGTGTGCGCCGTGCCCGGTACAAGTGGCTACGGACTGCCGGGACGGTGCTGCCGGTCACTTCTGCGACCTCAGCGTAGGACAATCCCTCGAAGTGGTGCAGGACGACGACGGCGCGCTGGGCGAACGGCAGCGCGGCGAGGGCGTCGGTGACCGCGCCGGCGGCGAGGTTACGCTCGGCTTGCGCCGCGGGCCCGGCGCTGGGGTCGGCTGCCTCCTCCAGGGGGTCCACGAGGTCGGCGCCGCGGCCGCGGGTGATCTTATTGAGGGCTCGCCGGGTGACGATCTGGTAGAGCCAGGTCGAGAACGACGAGCCGCCCCGGAACCGGGCGAGGTTTTCCCACGCCGCTATCAGGGCCTCCTGGGCGATGTCCTGCGCGTCGTGGTGGTTACCGCAAAGCCGCAGGGCAACGCGGTAGGCCATCGCGGAATGCCGCTGCACGAGCATCTCGTAGGCATCCAGGTAGCCTTCCTGGGCGCGGGCAACCAGATAGCCGTCCCCGACCGCCGGCTTCGGCTGCATCCCGCCCGCCATCAACTCATACCTCTCGTGCCGTGCCAGCGTGCCACAGCCCGCAACGGAATACGCCGTAGCGGCCGGCGCGCGGCCGGAGGGCCTCAGCCGTCACACGGCGGATACGGCCGGGGAAAAGGACAGGAAATGCTGCGACGATCTGCCCGGCGCGGTGTCTAACTCAGTGACGGCCCGGCGGGATAACCGCCGCCGGGCCGGTGCACCACTTTCTCTTCCACCAGATCCGGTATTCATTCCACCAGAACCGGTATTCAAAGGAGCGTGTCAGGATGAGCGAGCAGCCTGCAGGGTCCAAGACCAGGGAGACCCCAGTGACTACCAGCACCAACGCCAGCCCGGCGACGCGGAACCAGCTGGCCACCGATGACGGGCAGATATCGGTCGCCCAAGGCGTCGTGCAGAAGATCGCCGGCAAGGCCTGCCAGGAAATCGCGGGGGTGCACGCGATGGGCACCAGCGGCGCCCGCGCGTTCGGCTCGGTCCGTGAGCGCATCCCCGGCAGCTCAGGCCCCAATTTCGCTCAGGGCGTCGGCGTCGAGGTCGGCGAGACCGAGGCCGCGATCGACCTGGACATCGTGGTCGAATACGGTGTGGCCATCGCCGAGCTGGGCCGCAGCATCCAGCGCAACGTCAAGCAGGCGGTCGAGCGGATGACCGGTCTGCGCGTGGTCGAGGTCAATATCGCCGTGGATGACGTCTACCTCCCCACCGGCGACGACCAGGACACCGCCCCCACCCGCGTGGCATGACCCTGCCACCGGGCGACAGCATGCCCGGGCCTGCAGTAATTGACGGCATTGATATCGATGCCGTCGCTGCGGCCGTCCGGGGATGCGCGGGCGTGGCGGGGCTTGACGGCGGCCAGTTCGGCGAGGTCGCCTCCTACCTGCCGGGCCGCAAAGTTCAGGGCATCGTGGTCAGCGGCGGCCGGGTGACCGTGCAGATCCGGTCCCGGTGGGCGGTCCCGGTACCCGAACTGGCCGCCCTGATCAGGGCGGTGCTGGCCCCGCTCACCGGGCACCGTCCGGTCGACGTGGTGATCGCCGACATCGATCCTTCCAGCATGCCGCCACCCCGCGCGCCGGCCGGCCGCGGCCGGTCCCGTGCGGCCCCGGGACTGCCGCCGGCCTGAACGGCCGGGGAGATCCTGTCTTCGCCTCAGTCTGGATGTGAGTTATGAACCGTACCGCGCTTGCCACCGTGACCGGCCTGATCCTGGGCCTGGCGCTGGTGTTCGGCAACTTCGGCGACATGCTGATCGTGGCCCTGTTCGGCGCGATCGGTTACGGCGCCGCCAGGGTCCTCAATGGTGACGTGGACGTGCAGGGATGGCTGTCGCGCAACCGCAGCCGCAGATGAGCACCGGCATTCAGCCGCCCGCCGGGGTCGGCCGCAACGAGCTGGGAACGATCAGCATCGCCGACGGGGTCGTCTCCAAGATCGCCGCCCGGGCCGCGGCCGAAAACCCTGACGCCGGAGCGGCGGCCGCCCGCATGCTGGGCCGTGCGGTCCCGGGCGCAGGCCACCTGGGCGTGCGCGGCACCGACCTTGAAGCGCTGCCGAAAACATCCGTGGAAGTTGACGGCTCCAAAGCCTTCGTCACCCTGGAAATCAGTGTCCGCTGGCCCGCATCCGTTCCGGAGATCACCGGGCAGGTCCGCCGCCACGTCCGCGACCGGGTCCGGGAGCTGACCGGGCTGGACGTCGACGAAGTCCACATCACCGTCTCCGATCTGGCCACCGACATCACCCCGCCGCCCCGGGTCCGGTAAAGGAGGAACCGCGAATGCGCCTGCTCAACCGCCCCCTGGCCTTCATCCTCGCCGCGGCCCTGGTCGTGGCCAGCATCATCGTCATGATCGAGGTCACCGCCTTCCACCTCAACAGCGGCCCGCTGCTGCTGCACTGGACCACCTGGTACCACTGGGCAGCAAGAACTCACTGGGACCAGCTGGTGGTCCAAGTCTGGTCGGCCATCCTGATCGTGGCCGGCGCGCTGATCCTCGCACTGGAGCTCAAGCCCCCCCGCGCCACCCGCCTGCCGCTGCGTTCCGGCGACGACGCCACCGACGCGGCCGTAACC
>JBAUAY010000226.1:0-7714 GCA_049676235.1 Streptosporangiaceae bacterium | reverse complement strand
GGCCTAGGGTCGTGCTATGGGCTTGGCAGCCACCCTCGTCGAGGCGCTCAGCCGCGGCCTGCCCGGCGACCGCCTCGTGGTCGATCCCGACGTGGTCGCCGCCATGTCGCATGACGAGGCCGAATGGGCTCCAGCCGGCCCGGCCGCCGTCGGCGTGCGCGCGCGGACCGAAGCCGAGGTGCAGCACGTCGTGCGCATCTGCGCCGAACTCGGCGTCCCCGTCGTGCCGCGCGGCGCGGGCACCGGGCTGTCAGGCGGCGCCAATGCGGTCAGCGGCTGCGTCGTCCTCGACCTGTCCCGGATGAACCGTGTGCTCGAGATCGACCCGGACAACCTGGTGTGCGTCGTGCAGCCGGGCGCGGTCAACAACGACGTCAAGGCCGCGGTGGCCGAACACGGCCTGTGGTACCCGCCCGACCCGGCCAGCGCCCCGTGGTCGACCATCGGCGGCAACGTCGCCACCAACGCGGGTGGCCTGTGCTGCCTGAAATACGGCGTCACCCGCGATTACGTGCTAGGCCTGCGCGCCGTCGTCGGCGGGCCGGTCGCCTACGGCGACGCCGTGCGCCTGGGACGGCGCACCACCAAGGGCGTCGCCGGGCTGGACCTGGTCGGGCTGTTCGTCGGATCCGAGGGCACGCTCGGCGTGGTGACCGAGGTGACGCTGAGGCTGCGGCCCGCGCCGGCCGGCACGCCGCGGACGGTCGTCGGGGCCTTCCCCGACCTGGTCTCGTCCGGCCTGGCCGTGGCCCAGATCACCCGGCGCGGGCTGACCCCGGCGGTCCTCGAACTGCTGGACCGGGCCTGCCTGGAGGCGGTGGAGGAGTGGAAGCACCTGGGCATCGGCGCGGACGCGGCGGCGCTGCTGCTGGCCCGGGTGGACACGCCGGGGGACTCGGGCGTGGCCGAATCGGCCGCGATCGCCGGGACTATGACCGAGGCCGGGGCGATGTGGACCGAGCAATCCACCGACGACGCGGAGGCGGAGGCCCTGTTCGATGCCCGGCGGCTGGCCTACCCGGCGCTCGAGCGGCTCGGCCCGGTGCTCACCGAGGACATCTGCGTGCCCCGGTCCAAGGTCCCCGCCATGTTGGGACAGATTAACGCGATCGCGGCCCGGCACGGCGTGCGGATCGCCACGGTCGCGCACGCCGGCGACGGGAACCTGCATCCGCTGATCATCACCCCGCCGGGCGACTCCGCCGCCCGCGTGGCCGCCCAGGCGGCGTTCGAGCAGTTCCTCGACGCGGCGATCGCGCTGGGCGGCACCGTGACCGGTGAGCACGGTGTCGGGATCCTGAAACGGGACGGCATGCGCCGAGAACTCGACCCAGGCTCTCTCGCGCTGCAGGCCGCAGTGCGCCGCGCGCTCGACCCGCGTGAGGTGTTCAATCCAGGGAAAGGCTAGGCCTGATCGCATCCTGGCATTCTGTTAGTTCGCCGACGTCTATGACCACCAGAATCACCCGGCGATCTCGGCCGCGAGCAGCGCGCCCAGATCCCAGCAGGCCTCCAGGTCTGCCTTACCCGGCGGCCCGGTGACGCTGACGGGCGGCCGGACAGCCCGCCATTGCAAGCCGGTGGTGATCGACTCCACGGCCCGCACCGCGCCCGTGGTGTCCATGCCGCCGTGCACATACAGGCCGTAGGGCCTGCGCCTGGTCGCCTCCAGGCACGGGTAGTAGATGCCGTCGAAGAAGTGCTTGAGCGCACCCGACATGTAGCCAATATTGGCAGGCGTGCCGAGCAAGTAACCATCCGCCTGGAGCACATCAGCCGCCGCAGCGGTGAGGGCCGGGCGGATGACCACCTCGACGCCCTCGATCTCATCAGTCCGCGCTCCGCTGACCGCTGCCTCGAACATCTCTTGCAGGGCGGGTGAGGGCGTGTGGTGGACGATCAGCAACACCGGCATGAGCGCTGAGCTTAGACGACCTCCGCCGGCTGCCTCCGAGATCGCCTTCGCCGACAGCCATGGAACATGGCTGCAGTGGCTGCATGCATGACCGGGCCCTCTTGAGCAGGCCCTGGGCCCTAACCGGTGCAAGTCGCCGGACGGATCTAGGTCAGGCGGAGCTGGGTCATGGAGACGGCGTACGTCCAGGACCTGCACGCCGAAGGCGTGGAGCCTGACCAGGAGCCCGTGCAGCGCGGCCTGATCCCGCAGGGGGCCGTGCACGACCGTTTCGACCGGTTCCACTGAGGCTTTAAGCCGCTCGAAGTCAAGCAGGGCTTCGGGCGGCAGGATCCCGGTTACCCGGATCTCGTAGTAGGACGGTGGCAAGACAGCCCTCCAGGATGTCGCAGGGCGAATGCTTCACCTTCCCGCGTCCTGGCCTGCGGCGCCCCATGCCCCACGGGTGAATCCTTCAGCCGGGTGAATTTCCCGCTCCCGGGGTGTCGTGGCCGCGCATCGGCGGCGTGGTTGCCGTCGGGAGCTGGATCACCCGCGGCGGGTGGGGTGCGGCGGCGGTCGGCTTGGTGGACTATGCCTGGTTTTTTTACTGGCGATCGGGGCCGGGCTGGGCGCGCTGATGGGCAAGGTCACCAAGTCCGGGATCGACAAGCAGTTCCAGGATCAGGTCCGCGGCATGCTGAAGCCGGGAGTCCGCTACGGACACCCCGTGCGGTCGTGGTCGCCTGAGGGCCGCCGCGCGCCGCGGCTCCTAGCCGCGCTGACCGGGGCCTGCTACGACGCGGTCGAGCCAGCCGTTGAGCTCGGCGATGACCTCGTCCCGGTTGGTCTCGTTGAGGATCTCGTGCCGGGCGTCGGGATAGGTGCGGACCGTCACGTCGGTCAGGCCCGCGGCCTCGTAGCGTTCGGTCAGCGGGGTCAGCAGCGTCAGGCCGCCGTTAACCGGGTCGGCCTCGCCGACGGCGATGTAGACCGGCAGGCCGGGCCTGATCGCGGCGACCTGGGCGGGATCGGCGACCCGCCGCGCGCCGATGAACATGGCCCGGGCCGAATCAGTGTCGATCCCGAAACCGCAGCCCGGATCGGCGACGTAGGCATCGACGATGGCCTCGTCGCGGGACAGCCAGTCGTAGTCGGTGCGGGCGGGCTGGAACGGCGCGTTGAACATGGCCAGGTCCATCGGCTGGTCCAGGTCGAGAGCACCCTCGAGCAGGTCGATAGCCGCGGTCCCGGTTAGTACGACTCCATCGACGTCGCCGCTGTGATCGAGCAGGTACTGCTGGACGGCGAACGACCCCATGCTGTGGCCGAGCAAGATGAGCGGCAGGCTCGGATGATCCGCGCGGATCTGGGCCGAGAGCAGGCCGATGTCGGCTACCAGCGCTGTCCAGCCGCCTTGACCCAGATTCCCGTACGTATCCGGGTCGGCGCTGGCGCCGTGGCCGCGATGGTCCTGGGCGTAGACCACGAAGCCCGCGTCGTTCAGCGCCCGGGCTACGTGATCGTAGCGCTGGGCGTGCTCTCCCATCCCGTGTGTCACCTGGACCGCAGCCCGCGGCTCGTCTTCCGGGTCCCACCGGTAGGCAACGATCTTCGTGCCGTCCGCTGACTTATAGCTGAGCTCGCTGGTTGGCACCCTGGCTGTCCTCTCGTCGCGGAAGCGGACCTATCGGCGCAGTACCGACAACCCTCGCCTGGGATAACTAAAGTTAAAAAATACCTGAGCGGGCCGTGGCCGGATCTGACCTGCCGCCGGACAACCCGGCGGCGAACCTGCAGAACGTCGGCTAGAACGTGGGCGACGGAGTCAAGGAGTACGCTAGCGGCGGCACGACGGCCTCAGACCGTCCGGCCGGTCGCTAGGCAGATAGCCTAGCGCTCCCCGGCGGGAGCCGGATCCGCTCCCGGACGTCGGCGGCCGTTAGGCGATCGATGCCGGACGCGCGGAATCTGGTAGCCCAGAAACCCGTGGCGATGGCCGGGAAGGCGCATACTGGAGGTAATGAAGCCTGCCCGCGCCGCGACCCGGCGCTTCCTGCCCGCAAGCCCCTTCAACGCCTTGCCTGCGGATCCGCCGATTGAGCAGTTTGCTGTGCAAGACCTGGTGACCCACGATAAGTACGGCCTAGGCCGGGTCATCCGTGTCGAGGACGACACTGCGCTGATCATCGAATTCGGTTCTCGTCAAGTACGGATCATGTCGCCTTTCGCCAAGCTGACCAAGCTCTGACGTCCCGGGGCTCCGCTGCGCTGCGGCGACGATGCGCATCAGACGTGTAGTGACATTGAGAATTTTGCGTGCCTGTAGGGGGCAAACTGGCGTCGCGAATCCGTCCATGATGCGGCCGGCCACCAGGCTCCGGATGTCATCGCTGGGGTCGTCGTTCTGGGCGACCACCAGCACCCGGTAGTGCTGTCGATCCGGAAACCCCCGCCCCGGCGTCGCCACTAGCCTGCCGGACAGCGAGACCGTGCCGGGCCAGCGACTGTGCGGTGCGTACCACGACCTCCAGCGAGCCCCGGCGTGGGTTCCACCACTCGGCCGCCCAGTTGAGCGCGCCTAGTACCATCATCCGGGCCGCCATCGGGTCCAGGTCGGACCGCAGCAGCCCGGCGTTATCGGCATCCTGTAGCAGCTTGCGCCACATGTCACCGTACTGAGATGCCTCGGCCGCATACCTGATCGCGATGCTTTCCGGGACCTGCCCCGCGTTACGTATCGAGGCGGTCGTGTAATCCGAGATCTCCAGCGAGTACCGAAGGTGCGCCTCGACGGCAGCGTCGATGCGGTCCAGCGGATCGGCGCCGGCCGGCAGCGCGGCCAGCACCCGGATCACGTGCTCGCGCATATGCGCGATGCCCGACCACATAACCTCCTCGATCAGGTCATCGCGGGACGGGAAGTAGTAGTAGATGGCCGGCGTCCGGATCTCGGCCTGGACGGCGACGTCGCTCAGCCGCGTGCCCGCATACCCCTTCCGGCTAAGCACGTGCGCGGCGGCGTCGAGGATCCGCTCCCTGGTCCGTGCGGACTTGGAGCTGGTTTCCTCCGCGGTCGCCACGCCATCTTTTCTAGGCACGCGTCAAATTATAGGCCCCACAGCCAGGCGGGACTTCTGGCCCCGACCTTAGCGAGCCCTTGCCGCGGGGCCACGGACCTGGCTACTTTTAAGGTGAATTAACCCATTCTCAGAGCACGCCCCGAACCTGGCCGCGCCCCCGGCGGAGGACCATGTACCCAGGCATATACGCGGCCGAGGCGCCGGACCGGATCGCGGCGGTCATGACCGGCACCGGCGAGACGCTCAGCTACGGAGAGCTCGAGCAGCGCTCGGTCCGGCTGGCGCACGTGCTGCACGAGGCTGGCCTGCGGCCAGGCGATGTCGTGGCGCTGCTGACCGAGAACAGCCTGCGCGCCTTCGAGGTGTACTGGGCCGCGCTGCGGTCCGGGCTTTACATCACCGCCGTCAACAACCACCTCAAACCGGACGAGGTCGCCTACATCGTCAGCGACAGCGGCGCGACCGCGCTCATCGTGTCGGCCGGCCAGGCGGCCACCGCCGAGGCGATCACGGGCCTGACCGTCGGCGCAAAGCTGCGGCTGGCGTACGGCGGCCCGGTCAAAGACCACGACAGTTACGAGGAGACCATCGCCGCAGCGTCCGCGGCGCCGTTCGCCGACCAGCCGCTCGGCGCCACCATGCTGTATTCCTCGGGCACCACCGGTCGGCCCAAGGGGGTGCGGCCGCCGCTGCCCGACCGTCAGGTATCCGAGCCCGAAGCCCTGGTGGCCCTGGCCGCCCAGTTCTTCGGCGTCAACCAGGACTCGGTCTACCTATCGCCCGGACCGATCTACCACGCGGCGCCGCTGCGCTGGAGCGGCGCCATCCAGGCCCTCGGCGGCACCGTCGTCATGATGAGGCGATTCGACGCCGAGCAGGCCCTACAGGCCATAGCAGACAGGCGGGTTACGCACGCACAGTTCGTGCCGACCATGTTCGTCCGGATGCTGCGGCTACCGCAGATAACCCGTGACCGCTACGACGTCTCCAGCCTGCGGGTCGCCATCCACGCGGCGGCGCCGTGCCCGGTCGAGGTCAAGCAGAAGATGATCGACTGGTGGGGCCCGGTCCTGGTGGAGTACTACGCCGGCACCGAGGGCAACGGCATGACGGCCATCGACAGCGGGACCTGGCTCACCAAGCCGGGTACCGTCGGGCGCGCCGTCTACGGCAGCGTAAGGATCTGTGCCGACGACGGGACCGAACTTCCCCCGGGCCAGACCGGCGTCGTCTATTTCGAACGCGATGAGGTCCCGTTCGCCTACCACAACGACCCCGGTAAGACCCAGGCTGCCCAGCACCCGGCCCACCCGGCCTGGACCACCCTCGGCGACATCGGCTACCTGGACGAGGACGGCTTCCTGTTCCTCACCGACCGCAAGGCGTTCACGATCATCTCCGGCGGCGTCAACATCTACCCGCAGGAGACCGAGAACGTGCTCGCGCTGCACCCGGCCGTCTACGACGTCGCGGTCATTGGCGTCCCCGACCCGGAGATGGGCGAGTCGGTGGCCGCCTTCGTCCAGCCGGCGCCGGGTGCCATGCCAGGACCCGAACTCGAGCAGGAGATCATCGCGTTCGTGAAGTCGAAGATCGCCAGCTACAAGGCGCCCAGGACCGTGCGCTTCGTCGACGACCTGCCGAGGAGCGAGGCGGGCAAGCTGATGAAGTCGGAGCTCAGGGCCAAGTACGCGAGCGGCTGAGGCAAGGAGCACCACCGTCATCGAGCGCCCCGGATAACTCTACCGAGATAATCGAATCGGGATTAAACCCTGTGGCGCGCACCCGCCTTCCGCGGGCGCTAGCCGCCGAGGGTCGCGCGGCCCGCGCAATCGGAAATACTTGAGGGCATGAGCAGCCTGCAGTACTCCGAGTCCATCGTGGTCGCCCGCTCGCCGGAAGTCCTGTACGACATGGTCTCCGACGTGACGCGGATGGGAGAGTGGAGCCCGGTCTGCCAGGCCTGCTGGTGGGACGACGGTGACGGACCCCGGGCCGGGGCCTGGTTCACCGGGCGCAACGAACTGCCCGAGCGGACCTGGGAGACCCGGTCCCAGGTCGTGGCGGCGGATCGCGGCCGAGAGTTCGCCTTCGAGGTCAACAGCGGGTGGGTGCGGTGGGGCTACACGTTCACCGCGGTGGACTCCGGGACGCAGGTCACCGAGTTCTGGGAGTTCCTGCCCGCGGGCATCGCCGGGTTCCACGACAGGTACGGCAACGGCGCCGAAGCGCAGATCGCGAACCGCACCGAGGCCGCGCACCAGGGCATTCCGGCGACCCTCGCCGCGATCAAGAAGGCCGCGGAAGCGGCCTGACCCGAGGCGAAGGCCAGCTCCAGCTATCATCATTCCGGTCTACTGGAGGGAAGAGCTCAGGTGACCTCGACGGCTATCCCGGTCCTGCTGCGGCGTGGAGCCGTGGCCGTGGCGGCCGGGCGCGTGGCCCTGGGCCTGACCGCCCTGGCCTGGCCCGCGGTACCGGCTCGCCCGTGGGTTGGTGCAGCCGCGGATGACCTGGCCGCGCGAGTATTCGGGCGGGCGCTGGGAGCGCGTGACGTCGCCTTGGGGCTGGGTGCGCTGACGGCCCTGCAGCGTCCGGGCGCCGAGCCCGGGTCGGCCAGCGCCTGGGTCGCCGCAGGCGCCCTGTCCGATGCCCTGGACGTGGCCGCCAGCCTGGCATCGTGGCGCGAGCTGCCGCCGATGACCCGGTGGCTGGTTGCCGCGTCGGCCGGCGGGGC
>JBAUAY010000225.1:0-3696 GCA_049676235.1 Streptosporangiaceae bacterium | reverse complement strand
CCGTCGGTGTCGATGTTGATCCGGTAGACCGCGCCGGGGTAGAACTCCGGGCCAGTCACCGGGGCCGGGATCGGCGGCGGGGCACTGGTCGGGTTCGAGTCCATGATCAGCACGGTCGTGCCGGGGTGGTGACGGTGAAGCAGTGTGTGGTGTTCCGGGCTGGCGGCCGCCTGGAAGACGAACAGGTCGGTGAGGTCCAGGCGGCGGTCGTCGCCGGGGAACTTGAGGTTGTCGGCGCTGAAGTGGTTCGACATTTTGCTTTTCCTTCTGGATAGTGGTGTGGGCTGGGTCGGGCGTCAGCTGCGGATGAAGTCGAGCAGGGCGGTGTTGACCTGGGCGGCGTGGGTCCAGGGGATCGCGTGCGGTCCGCCCTCGACGACGATCAGCTGCACGTCCTTGATCAGGCCGGGCAGCCGCTTGCCGGTCTTGTCCAGCGGCAGGACCTGGTCGGCGTCGCCCTGGATGACCAGCATGGGCACGTCGATTTCGGGGAGGTCGGCTCGGAAGTCGGTCGCCCAGGTTCCGATGCAGGCCACCGCGGCGGTGGCCGACGCGGTCACGGCCAGGTTCCAGCTGGCCTGCCAAGCCTGGTCGCTGACCAGGGTGCCGCGCAGGGTATCGAAGTTGTAGAAGTGGTCCAGGAAGCCCTTCATCCACGCCGGGGCGTCGGCCTGGGCGGCCTGGACGAACCCGTCGAACAGGCCTTGCGGCACCCCGTCGGGGTTGTCCGGCGTCTGCAGCAGGAACGGGGGGATCGGGGAGACCAGAACGCCCCTGGCCACCCGGGCCGAGCCGCGGGTGCCGAGATACCGGGTGACCTCGCCAGTGCCCATCGAGTGCCCGACCAGGACGGCGTCGCGCAGGTCGAGGCGGTCCAGCAGGGTGCTGAGGTCGGCGGCGAAGGTGTCGTACTCATAGCCGGTGGTCGGCTGGCTGGACTGGCCGAACCCGCGCCGGTCGTAGGTGATGACCCGGTAGCCGGCTTCCAGCAGGGCCGGGACCTGCTTGTCCCAGGCACGGCCGCTGAGCGGGTACCCGTGGATCAGCACCACGGGCTGGCCCGCACCGTGGTCTTCGTAGTGGATCTCGATGTCGGCGGAGTTTTCCCGGCCGACGGTGACTGCGGGCATGGGACGTCCTTCCTGTAGCAGGTAGTTGGTTGATTGGCTCTCACCCCAGGGTCGCGCCCGGGGATCGCCCATCGCGCCCGTGGTATCCCGGGCCGGAGCCCGGGTCTGGCGGTGTCACTACCGGGCAGGCTCCTAGAACAGCGGTCGGCGGGCCGATCCGGTGCCCGGGACAAGGCTCGCTCCCGAGCTGGCCCGCTACGACCAGATTCATACCGAACGAGCAGGCGAACCCGCCCCGGCCACCCCACCCGCCTGGCCAGGCCAGGCGCTGAGCGTGCTGTCCGCCGTCCTGGACCGCGACGGCCCCTTCTGGCTAACTCGCGAGGCGAGTGTGTCAGGCCGCGAGCGCCTGCTCGACCCAGGACCGCAGCGCTGCGGCCGGCGCGGCCCCGATCTGGCGCGAGGTCACCTTCCCCTCGCGCATCACCAGCAGCGTCGGGATGGACTGCACGCCGAAGCGCTGCTGCAGCCTGGGCGAGTCATCCACGTTGACCTTCACCAGCTTCAGGCGGCCGGCCATGTCCGCGGCCACCTGCGCCAGCGCCGGGCTCACCATCCGGCACGGCCCGCACCAGGGCGCCCACAGGTCGACCACGACGGGAACGGACGCACGCTCGGCCACCTCGGCGAAGGTATCGTCGCCCGCGTCGACGATCCAGGGCAGTGGCTTGTGGCAGTTGCCGCAACGGGGGATCCCGGAGGCCACGGCGGGCACCCGGTTCCTGCGCCCGCAGTGCGGGCACCGGACTATCTCATCTGACATGCGCGGCCGCCTGCCCTCACGCCGGATTCTCGTACGTCACGGTGAGCTCGCCGTCCGCCAATCCGACGCGGATGACGGCACCGTCGCGGACATCGCCGGCCAGCAGGGCACGTCCGATCCGGGTCTCGACCTCGCGGCTGATGAAGCGGCGCAGCGGGCGGGCGCCGTAGACCGGGTCGAAGCCCTGCTGCGCGATGTACCTGCGGGCCTCCTGGCTGATCTCGACGGTCATCTGTCGGTCGGCCACCCTGGCCCGCAGATCGTTGAACATCAGGTCGACGATGCGCTCGATCTCCGGGAGGGTCAGCGGCTTGAACAACACGATCTCGTCCAGGCGGTTCAAGAACTCGGGCCGGAATGCGGAGCGCAGCGAGGCCATGACGCGCTCGCGCGCGTCGGGCTTGATCTCTCCGCCCGAGGTCACCCCGTCCAGCAGGTACTCCGAGCCGATGTTCGAGGTCATGATGATCACCGTATTGCGGAAGTCCACGGTGCGGCCCTGTGCGTCGGTGAGCCTGCCGTCGTCAAGGACCTGCAACAGCGTGTTGAACACATCCGGGTGCGCCTTCTCGATTTCGTCGAACAGCACCACCGAGTACGGCTTGCGCCGGACCGCCTCGGTCAGCTGCCCGCCCTCCTCATAGCCGACGTACCCGGGCGGCGCGCCGAGCAGCCGGCTGACCGTGTGCCGCTCTTGGTACTCGCTCATGTCGATCCGGACCATGTTGTCCTCGGTGTCGAACAGCGCCGCTGCCAGGGACTTGGCCAGCTCGGTCTTGCCGACCCCGGTGGGGCCGAGGAAGATGAACGACCCGATCGGGCGGCGCGGATCCTTGATACCCGACCCGGCCCGGATGATCGCGTCGGCGACCAGCTGGACGGCCTCGTCCTGGCCGATCACCCGTTCGTGCAGGATCTTGTCTAGCTGCAGCAGCTTGTCCCGCTCGCCTTCTTGCAGCCGGGCGACCGGGATGCCGGTCCAGCGCGCGACGATTCCGGCGATCTCGTCCTCGGTGACGACCTCTCGCAGCAGCCGCCGGCCGCCCTGCCGGACGGCGAGCTGCTCCTCTTCGGCCGCCAGGCGCCGCTCGAGGTCCGGAATCCGGCCCAGCCGCAGCTCCGCAGCCCGGCTGAGGTCGTAGTCACGCTCGGCCTGTTCGGCTTCCTGGCGCAGTCGTTCCAGCTCCTCGCGCTGCTCCTGGACCTTGCCCAGCGCCCGGCGCTCGGCCTCCCACTGGGCCCGCAGCGCGTCGGATTCGGCCCGCAGGTCGGCCAGTTCCTTGCCGAGATCCTCCAGTCGCGCCTTGCTCGCCGGGTCGGTCTCCTTGGCCAGGGCGGCTTCCTCGATCTCCAGCCGCATCACCCGCCGGGTGAGCTCGTCCAGCTCGGCCGGCATCGAGTCGATCTCGGTCCGGAGCATCGCGCAGGCCTCGTCGACCAGGTCGATCGCCTTGTCCGGCAAGAACCGGTCGGAGATATACCGGTGGCTAAGCGTGACCGCGGCGACCAGCGCGCTGTCGGCGATCTTCACGCCGTGGAACACCTCCAGCCGCTCCCGCAGGCCGCGCAGGATCGAGATCGCGTCCTCCTCCGACGGCTCGTCCACCAGCACCGGCTGGAACCGGCGCTCCAACGCCGCGTCCTTCTCGATCCGCTGGCGGTACTCATCCAGCGTTGTCGCGCCGATCAGGTGCAGCTCGCCGCGGGCCAGCATCGGCTTAAGCATGTTGCCCGCGTCCATCGCGCCCTCGGCCGCCCCGGCCCCGACCACGGTGTGCAGCTCGTCCACGAACAGCAAGATGC
>JBAUAY010000224.1:0-5466 GCA_049676235.1 Streptosporangiaceae bacterium | reverse complement strand
GCGCGCTGGGCGTGTCGGTCAACGCGCTGGTGCATCACTTCGGCAGCAAGGACGAACTGGTGGTCGCCGCGTTGCGGCGGGCCGCTGAGATTCAGCGAGGAGTCGAAGGGCGGTGGCGGCGGCAGGTCCCTCACCTCTCCACGGCGGAGCTGCAGCGGCGCTGGTGGCGGTGGATCAACCGCAGCCCGGAGCACCTGGCACTGGTGCGACTGGGTCTCGAAGCCGCCACGCTGGACGCCACGGCCAGCGGTCTGCCCGGTGATGTGCGCGCGGAGCAGATCTCGTTTTGGCGCAAGGACATCGCGGCCGGCCTGATCGCTGACGGTATCAAGCCCGAGGACGCCGAACGCGAGGCGTCGCTGGTCAAGGCGACGTTCACCGGCCTGGTGCTTGACCTGCTGGCCACCGGTCACCGCAAGCGGCTCACCGACGCGCTTGAATGCGCCCTCAGTCGCCTCGACGACCTGAGGCAGTCGGCCCCGTGAGGGTGGCCGCAGGCAGACGGCACACCCGTCTGCGGATGCTCACGTGCGGTCGAGGCCGGCTAGGCCGTCGGCCATCGAGCGGAACAGCGGGTCGGTGTGACTGGTCAGGGTGGCGTAGACCTGGTTGATCTGCTGGTAGGCGCGGGCGGCCCGGGGATCAGGGGTGAACTGCTGGCCGGGGCTGACCATCGCGGCGGTGGCCTGGTCCCAGCCGGGGTAGATGCCGTGGCCGACGGCGGCGCAGATGGCCGCGCCGAGGCCGGCGGCGTCGTTGAGGGTGGTGCGGCGGGCGGGACGGCCGTAGACGTCGGCGACGATCTGCATCATCAGGTCGGAATGGGACCCGCCCCCGGACACCAGCACGGGCGAGAGCCGGCGGCCCAGCGCGCGTTCCATGGCCGCAGTGTTGTTGGCCATGGTCAGGGCGATGCCCTCGAGGATGGAGCGGTAGATGTGGGCGCGACCCTGGCTGCCGTCGAAGCCCAGCAGCGCGCCGCGGCGCCAGGGCGCCTGCCCGGGTGCCAGCCAGTCCGGGATGGTCAGCAGCCCGTTGCTGCCCGGCGCCAGTTCGCTGGCCGCCGCGTTGAGGGCATCCTCCAGGCGCGCCGTGCCGGCGGCTGGCTCGCCGCCGCCCGGCCCCTCCAGCAGCGTCCGGTACCAGCTGACCGTCCACATGCCACGGCGGATCCCGGTGCTCTCGTACAGATAGGTCCCGGGCCGGGCCGCGAAGTTGGCCCAGTAGCTGCCGTCCGCGCTGGATGAGGACGAGCCGATGGTCATAGCCGCGATGTAGGTGCCCAGCGACAGCAGCATGGTGCCGTCGTCGTCCAGGCCGCTGCCCAGCGCCTCGACGGCCTTGTCGTTGGCCGTGGCATACGCCGGCAGGCCGGCCGGGATGCCGGTGGCCCCGGCCGCCTCGGGGGTCACCTGGCCGAGCCGGCCGCCAGGGGGGACCAGGTCGAAGAGCATGTCGCGCGGCATGCCGGTGGCGGCGTAGGCGGCGGGATCGTCCGGCCAGGCCGCCGTGTCATGGTCGATGGGCCACATGCCCTCGTAGTTGGCCGCAGTGTCGGTGAACTGACCGGTCAGGCGGTGGGTGATGTAACCGGAGGAAGTGGTGACGTAGCGGGATTGGGGGTTGTCCGCCTGATAGGGCCGGGCGACCCGCTCGTCCATCCAGCTCAATACCGGTTCGGCCAGGCTGCCGTCGGCCCTCAGCAGGGCGCGGCAGAAGCGAATGGTGCACAGGCCCACCGCGGCGATGTCGGCGGGGTCGCCGGGGAAGGCGGCCATGACGTCACGGCAGGCGCCGGCGATGGACTCCCAGATGTCGTCATCGGGGTGGACGGCATGCCCCGGCACCGAGATGTCATACGGCTCAAGCCGCCTGCTGGCCGCGGCCAGGGCCCGGCCGCAGGCGTCGAAGATCGTCACCTTGGTGCTCTGCGAGCCGTTGTCGATGGCCAGCAGGTACGGCTTCATGACTGCTGCGGGAAGATCGTGCCCGCGTTCATCACGCCCTGGGGGTCGAACGCCTGCTTCAGGGTCGTCAGCAGCCAGTAGGCGCTGCCGTGCTCGTCGGCCACCCACCTGGTGCGGTACTTGCCGATCCCGTGGTGGTGCACCATCGACCCGCCCGCCCGCAGGGCTTCTTCGACGATGATCGCGTTCAGCGGCTTGTGGTAGACCTCGATCTCCTCGCGCGGGCTGCACCTGATCTCGTAGTCGTAGACGAAATACAGGTTGATCCCGGTCTGGTAGCTGTGCGAGGAATGGGCGCCGAGCATAGTCAGGTCACCGGCCCGCGGGAACTCGCCGCGGATCCGGCCCATGACGGCGGCGAACAGGCCCGCCGCCCGCGACCAGTCGACGGAGACCTCGGTGGTGTAGCCGAGGCGGGCGTGGGCGAGCATATCGGCCTTCTCGGCGTCGATCTTGTCCTGGCCCCAGTTGAGGTCCTCGAACCACCGCCGGATCAGGCCGTCGTCCACGCGCTCGTGGCCGCGGCCGGCGAACAGGTCCCCGATCGCCGCCGCGGTGGCCGCGGCGATGGGCTCGGGGCCCTCAGCCACCAGCACGACAACGTTCTGGCCCTGGTAGAAGCCGGCGAAGTGCTGGCGGGCGTCCTCGGGTGAGTAGACCCGGCACACCGACGGCCGGTATCCCGCGGTGATCAGCTCGCGGACCGCGTCGATGCCATCGGCGAACTCCTCCACCAGGAATCCGAAGTACCGGTTGTTCTCCGGTTGGTAGCGGAACAGCTTCACCGTCACCTCGGTGATGAAGCACAGCGCGCCCTCGCTGCCGATAACGATGTGGCGGATGTCCGGGCCCGCGGCCCGCCGCGGCACGTTCTTGATCCGGGCCACTTGCCCGCCGGGGAAGACCGCCTCCAGGCCCACGACCAGGTCCTCGATGCCGCCATACAGGGTGGAGAACTGGCCGATCGAGCGCGTGGCGACCAGGCCGCCCAGCTGGGCGAGCGGCTTGGACTGGGGCGAGTGCCCGGTGGTCAGGCCCCGGGCCCGGACGGTGTCCTCCAGGTGCTGCAGGCCGACGCCGGACTGCACGGTGGCCATCATGTCCACCGGGTCGACGGACAGGATCGCGTTCATCCGCGACCCGTCCACCACGAGGCTGTCCTCGACCACCGTCTCCAGGCCGCCTTCGGTGGCGGTCCCTCCGGTCCGCGGCACGATGTTGACGAGGTTCTGCTCGGCGAACCGCAGCACCGCCGCCACCTCCGCCGTGGAAGAGGGGTAGACGATCGCGGCCGGGATCGGCCCGTCGTAGATGCCGTGCACGGCGGTGTACTTCCGGAACCGGTCGACGCTGGCCTGCCTGAGCTGCTCGTCGCGGGTGTCGACGGCGGCCGGGCCGAGGAATCCGGTCATCGCGTCGACGATCGATTGGCGGGTCAGCGGGGATCGGGATGGGGCCATGGCCAAGGTCGCTCTCCGGGTAGCTGTGGTGTCAGCGGACGAGGTAGCCGCCGTCGACCACCAGGACGTGGCCGTTGACGTAATCCGAGCCCCGGCTGGCCAAGAAGACCACCGCCCCCATCAGGTCGGCGGCCTCCCCCCAGCGGGCCGCGGGGATGTGCTCGACGATGCGTCGGTCGGCCTCGGGATCGGCACGGGTCGCTTCGGTGATGGCGGTCTTGAAGTATCCCGGCGCGATGGCATTGACCTGGATGTTACAGGCCGCCAGCTCGTCGCAGTAGGCCTTGGTGAAGCCCGCGATCCCGGCCTTGGCCGCGGCATAGGCAGGTGAGCGCCGCCCGCCGAGGAAGGAGAACAGCGACGCGATATTGATGATCTTGCCGGACCGCTGCCCGATCATGAACCTGCTGGCCTCGTGGGCAAGCTCGAAAGCGGCGGTCAGGTTGACCGACACCATCGGGTCCCACAGGTCACGGCCGAACTCCGCCACGTCAGCCAGCAGCGCGATGCCGGCGGAGTTGACCAGGATGTCAACCGAGCCCAGCGCCTCCACGCACCCCCGCACGACGGCTGCTGGGACGCCCGGCTGCGTGATGTCGGCCACCATGAACTCCATCCGGCGCCCGGCGGCCTCGATCAGAGCCCGGGTGGTCCCGTCGTCCTCGGCCAGGCCGACCGCGAATACGTCAGCGCCGGCCTTGGCCAGGGCCACCGAGAAGGCCCGACCCAGGCCGGTATTGCCGCCGGTGACCAGGGCGTTACGCCCGGCGAGAGAGAACAGGTCGAGGCTGAAGTCGGCGATGTCCACAGGTCAGCTGCCATCCGAGGTGGGAGGTAGGGCCGGCTTGGATCGTTCGTTAGGGTAGCGCGTGCAGGCTGGCGGCACGGGAGGCGGATACTTTGAGCGTGAGCCGACGCCCTGCTGCGCAGGCAGCTCTCGCGCTGCGATGCTGGTTAAGGCGTGTGGCGGCACAGCGCGAGATACAGCCGGTGCCCTGCTCTTCCAGGCCCGCGGTCGGCTCGCCGAGCTTCTCGGCTGAAGACTGCTCCTTCTACGGAATGCCGCGGCCAGAAGACGGAATGATAATGGCCGCGACCTTGCGCGGGTCGCCCTTTCCGTTTTAATTTTGCGCCCTTGCGCCCGCCATACATCTGCCGCGCTAGCCCACGTCGTTATTTCAATGCATCGGCGTCCCCGCGCCACATGCACCCGGCGCCCACACCTGGTGCCGCAGACACTGTCAAACGTCCATGGGACTTGATCCGCGGCTGGCGCTTCGCTGCGCCGCGCGAACTTGCGGGCCCGAAGGCACAACAGGCGATGGCGGTAATCGAAGCGGTTGGTGAACCCCAGCGGTAGTGACCGCCACGGCAGGCACTGGCCCCGCGGCCGCCGGCACGGTGGGCGTACGAAGGCTCTATGAGCGTCGATGTGGTCAGGAATCTCCACACCGCCATTGTGCCGCGACCGAGGGCTCCGTGGCACTAGGCCGGGAGGGGTTCGCCGGTTTCCAGCAGAGTCTTGAGGCTGGAGATGACATCCGGCCAGCCGCCGCTGACCATCTGGACGATGGTGCTGCCCGGCTCGAAGCCGTCGTGAATCACGGTCAGCTTCACGCCCTGCGTGACGGGCTCGATGTCGAAGGTGACCTTGGAGCGAGGTTCGCCGGCCAGCTTGGCCGTGAACTCCTGATCCCAGCCGAACTTCTCGGCCAGCTCGGGGGTCATGGTGTGCCAGGTGTAGGACAGGCGGCGGTACGGGTCGGATTCGAGCACGACGGACCCGGGGTCGCTGATCAGGACGCCGTGGTTGTTCCAGGTCACCGGCGATCCCTTGGCCCAGTCCGTGTGCAGCTCGGTCTGCCAGTACCGCTGGGTGAAAGCGGGGTCGGTCAGGCCCTGCCACAACCGTTCGGGCGTGGTGCGGATGTAGGTGGTGTAGACGAACGAGGGTGCTTCCACTTCGGTCTCCTCCAGTGCTTTCTTCAGGTCGGCCAGGGCCTCGACCCTGGGCTGGTCATAGCGGCTGATCCAGCGCT
>JBAUAY010000223.1:0-6868 GCA_049676235.1 Streptosporangiaceae bacterium | reverse complement strand
GACCAGCGGCTTTTTCTTCCTGTCCCTCTACTTCCAGCAGATCCTCGGTTACAGCGCGCTGCGCACCGGGGTAGCCATCGTCCCTATGACCGTGCTGCTGGCGGCCGGACCGCTAGCAGCCAAGCGGTTCCTGCCGCGCTTCGGCCCCCGCTTCCTGGCCCTCGCTGGCGGGATTCTCACCACCGCCGGGGTGGCCTGGATGTCCCTGCTCCCTGACCACTCCGACTACCCGGCCCGCATCCTCGGCCCCATGTTGGTCACCGGAGCCGGCATCGGGCTCATGCTGCTCCCCCTCGCCGCATCCGCCACGACCGGTATCGAGACCCGCTACGCCGGGCTCGCCTCCGGCCTGTTCAACACGGCTCGCCAGCTCGGCGGCGCCATCGGCCTCGCCGTGCTCGTCACCATCGCCGCCACCGCCACCCGCCACAGCCAGCTCGCCAGCCCTGCGGCCGCCACCGTCCACGGCTACCGCATCGCCCTGCTCATCTGCGCGGCCGTCAGCCTGGCCTCGGTCCTCATTGCCCTCCTCCTGCCCGCCCCGGCCAAGACGGCCCCGGCAACCCGCACCGCGCGCCCAGCGCGTACCGCCGCCGGAAGGAGATGACCACCAAGCACTACGACCAAAAGCAGCCAGTTCGGATAACGAGGATTCCCGGAAAGGAGCATCATGAGCTCAGCGCTTGGAAAGCTTCGCCGTGACTTCGACGGCGACATCATCGAACCGGGTGGAGCGGAGTACGAATCGGCTAGTCGCACGCTCTTGGCTTCGGGCAATCCGGCCCATGTTCTGCGGCCCGGGAGCGTCGGCGACGTGCAAGCAGGTGTCAGGTTTGCTGCCAGTACAGGGCTTTTGCTGTCCGTGCGAAGCGGCGGCCACGACTTTGCGGGCTTCGGCACCAACGACGGCGGCGTCGTGATCGACCTCAGCCAGCTCGCGAACGTGGAGATCATCGACAAGGAACGCCACCTCGTGCGGATCGGCGGCGGCGCCACCTGGGGTCAGGTCGCGGCGGCCCTGACCTCCCATGGCCTGGCGATCTCCTCGGGCGACACCAAGAGCGTCGGTGTCGGCGGGCTGACCTTGACCGGCGGCATCGGCTGGAAGGTCAGGAAGCACGGTCTGGCCCTGGACAACGTAACCGCCGCGGAGGTGGTCACCGCCGGCGGAGAGGTCGTGCATGCGAGCGCCGCGGAGAACCCGGAGCTGTTCTGGGCGATTCGCGGTGGTGGGGGCAATTTCGGGATCGTGACCGCCTTCGATTTCGCGGCGCACCCGACGACAGACGTCTTTTACGGCAAGATCGCCTTCGCGGCATCGGAGGCGGCCACCGTGATTCAGGGCTGGGCGGACTACCTCCGAACCGCCCCGGACGAGCTCACGTCCACCGCGGACTTTGCCAATCCATTCCGCGGACCCGAAGCACCGGTCGAGATCTACGTCGCCTTTGACGGCGACGACCCGGAACTCGCGGCCCAGGCAATCGACCCGATCCGCCGGCTCGGCACGGTGATCGACGACGATATCGCGCTGCAACCCTACGCGGACACGCTCGTGGATGGCACGCCCCCGCCGCCTGGCCTCCAGTTCGCACTCCGCAGCGCATTTGTCGACAAGGAATCGGTGCCCGAGGTCCTGCAGATCCTGGCTGAGGTCAGGGCATCGGAGCGGTCGCCGTTCATCGCCATTCGCGGCCTCGGCGGCGCGGTATCGCGGGTCCCCGACGACACCACCGCCTACGCGCACCGCCAAGCGGAGTTGATGTTCCTGATGACCAGCGCGGGCCCGAAGCCGGTCATCGAGGCCGCTCGTCCTGCTCTGGAAGCGATCTGGGCGAGGCTCGCGCCTCACGTCAGCGGCGCCTACGCCAACTTCCTCTCTTCTGCCACCGCGGAGGATGTCGCCGCGATTTATCCATCGGAGGTCTATAACCGGCTCGCGGCGGTCAAGCGTCAGTACGACTCCGGCAATCTGTTCGCCCGCAACCATAACATCCGGCCGCGAAGCGGATGATTTCGCTGCTAACGCGTTCGCGCACCGGGCCCCCGGCAACAGCCTGTTAACGTGTCGCAGCGGACGGAAGGCTCACCCACAACATCGACCCATTGGCCTGACGTCAGATTGCGCGCCATTGGTGCACCACGGTCCGTTCGGAATGAAGGTCTTTGACCGAACGGACGGTGGTATCACCCGCACGGCGTAGCGGTCCCATCGCACCGGCCGGCATCATCCGCGGCGCCTCAGTCTGGCGGCATCGATGCCGTCGGCCATCGGGTCGCGAGGCCCGCGATGGCCAGGCTCGTCACGACCAGCAGGGCCAGCGCGAGCCGCAGGCTCGTGGCCTGGGCGAGCAGGCCGATGGTGAGCGGGCTGACGATGAAGGCGCCGTAGCCGGCGGCGGTGGTCGTGGCGACGGCCTGGCCGGAGCGGCCGGGCGCGGAGCGTCCCGCCAGCGACAGCGTCGTGGGTACGACCGGGGCGATGGCGAACCCGACCACGAGCAGCCCGCCGATGGCCCCGGCCGCCGCCGTCGCAGTGACGGCCGTGAGCAGCCCGGCGGCCGCGAGTAGCCCGGCGGCCACCACGACACGGCGCTCTCCGAAGCGGCGTAGCGCCCCGGTGGCGGCGAGCCGCCCGAGCAGCGACGCGAAGTGGTAGCTGGCGATGCCGAACCCGCTGACCAGCACGCCTCCGGCCATGGTGGTCTGGAGGTAGGTGGACAGGAAGCTTTCCAGCGCGCCGTCGCCGAAGAACGTCACGCTGATCAGCGCGATGGCGAACAGCACCGCGGGGATCCGCCAGACCCGCGGCCCGGCCGGGTGCGACGCACGGCGCCCGGCTGATGCACCGACCTGGAGGGGCGGAGCGGGGATGGCCGCGAACAGCGTGGCCAGCAGCCCGGCCGCCATGACGGCGGCGAGGGCGAGATAGACGCCGCGGTAGCTCACCCCGGCGCGCAGGGCGGCGGCGCTGCCGATCGCGCCGGTCAGCGCGCCGGCGCTGAACCAGGCGTGCAGGCCGGTCATGGCCGTGACGGCGTGGGCCTGCTCGTAGGCCGAGCCGACAGTGTTGGCGCCCAGGTCGACGAAGCTGATCGCCAGCCCGTAGAGCAGGACGGCAGGGATCAGGGTAGCGACGCTGTCGGCCAGGGCCAGCAGGACGAACGCGGTCCCGGTACCGGCGAAGCCGATGACCAGGACCGGGCGCCGGCCGACGCGGTCGGCCAGCGCCCCGCCGGCAAACAGGGTGACCAGGCCGGCTGCGGCGGCGACGGTGATGGCGGCGCCCAGTGCCGCCGGGTCGAGGCCCAGGTCGGCCGACAGCGATGCGAGTTGGACGGCCCAGACGCCGACGTGGAAGCCGAGGATGGCGAACAAGCCGGCGGCGAATAGGTAATGCGCGCGGCGTTTCCGGGCGCGCGCGGGCAGCAGCGAGCGTGTGAACAACGGACTTGACTCCGAGCGGATCGCAGGAACAGGAACTGCGTCCCGCCGCGTCACCGCACCGGCCGTGCGCGAGGAAGCGCGCCGGGCCGGGGGTCATGGGGAAAGGACGCGCGGGCTCACCGCGCGCGGGGTGTCTCCCCCTCGCCGAGCTGAACGTCCTGCTGTCGCGTCACGTTTTCACTCTATCCAGGAAGAGCAAGATAATTTCCGAACGGGCCGGGTGGCTGCCCCGGCACAGAGCGAGTAAGAGATCGCGGACGCTATCGTGGTCCATGTCTTTCAGCGTCTTTCCGGTAACTGCCGCCTGGCAGCACCGCGGCGCCCGGCTAGGGTTCGAGGTTGCCTACTTCTCACCTGCCGGGCGCGGCTATCACATCACCGGGTGCACCACTGCGGTCGAGGACGGCCAGGCCTGGATGGTCAGCTACGCGATCAGGCTGGACCAGACCTGGGCCACGCGAAGCGCGCGGGTCACCGGGCGGTCAGCATCGGGTATCCGCCGTGCCCGGCTGGAGGCCGACGGCCTGGGCCGCTGGCGGGTCGATGGCAAGCTCGCTTCCCATCTGGATGGCTGTCTCGACGTCGACCTGGAGTCCTCGGCCATGACCAATGCGCTGCCCATCCACCGGATGGGCCTGCCGGCCGGTGCCCGGGCATCCGCCCCGGCTGCGTACGTGCGGGCGCTGGATCTCAGTGCCGGACGGCTGGATCAGGACTACGCGCGCACCGCCGATGAGGGCCGCTGCCAGCGCTATGACTACGCCGCGCCTGCCTTCGGCTTCGCGTGCCGCCTGGTCTACGACGAGTCAGGCCTGGTGCTCGACTATCCGGGCATCGCCGTCCGCGCAGCCTGACGCCGGACGGCATACGGCTGGCCCGACCGGCACCGAAGACCGGCTCGGAGTTTGCCGTCGGACAGACAGGGGAGGTGGGGAAAAAGCGAGCGATACCGAGGATCGCCGGAGGCGCACAGAGCGTGCAGGTTAGCGATGGTTGAGCCGTCGGCAGCGGCTCAGTCTGGGATAGCCGCGCCGGAGCGGGATGTCCTGCTCGCGACCAAGCTGCACCTGCCCGCGTCGCGGCCGGACCTGGTGCCGCGGCCGCGACTGGCCGAACGGCTCGATGAGGGCGTGGCCCGGGGGCTGATCCTGGTCTGTGCTCCGGCCGGATACGGCAAGACCGTCCTGCTGGCCGACTGGGCCCGGCGCTGCGGGCACCCGGCCGCGTGGCTGTCGCTGGACACGGGGGACAACGACCCGGCCCGGTTCTGGCGCCACGCAGTGGCCGGACTGGACCGGGTCCGGCCCGGGACCGGCGAACGGGTGGCCCCGCTGCTCGGGCCGCCTGCACCGTCGTCGTTCCAGGGCCTGGTCACGGCCCTGATCAATGAACTGGCCGCCGAGCCAGATGCGAGCGAGGCGCTGCTGGTCCTGGATGACTACCACGTGATCAGCTCGCAGGCGGTGCACGAATCGCTCGCGTTCCTGCTGGAGCACCGGTCGCCGGGGATCTGCGTGGTGCTGGCCAGCCGGAGTGATCCGCCGCTGCCGCTGGCCCGGCTGCGAGCGCGCGACCAGCTGACCGAGGTCCGCGCCGCGGAGCTGCGATTCACCTCTGACGAGGCCGCGGCACTGCTGCGGCACGTAACCACGGGGCCGGGCCCGGCTCTCGATGATGCCATGGTGGTGGCGCTGGCCGCCCGAACTGAGGGATGGGCGGCGGGGCTCCAGCTGGCGGCGCTGTCGCTGCGCGGGAAGGACAATGTCGCCGGGTTCGTGGCGGCGTTCACCGGCAGCCACCGCTACGTGCTGGACTACCTGGCCGAGGAGGTGCTCGAGCGGCAGAGCCAGCAGGTGCGCACGTTCCTACTGGAGACCTCGGTGCTTGAGCGGCTCAGCGGGCCGCTGTGCGACGCGGTCACCGGCCGGGTCGGCAGCCAGGCGCTGCTGGAGCAGGTGGAGCGGGCGGGGCTGTTCCTGGTGCCGCTAGACGAGGTCCGCGGCTGGTGGCGCTACCACCACCTGTTCGCCGACCTGCTCCGCGCCCGCCTGCAGCAGGAACATCCCGGCCGGGTGATGCAGCCGCACCGTAACGCGGCCGCCTGGTACGAGGAGCACGAACTGGCCGATGACGCGATACGGCACGCGGTGGCTGCCGGGGAGATGCTCTGGGCCGCCCGGTTGATCGAGCAGCACTTCGACGAGTTCTACTTCCTGCGCGGCGAAGCGGCGACGATCGAGCGGTGGCTGTCCGCGCTCCCTGCTGAACTGGTCCGATCGCGCGTCCGGCTGTTGCTGGCGCAGGCGCTGATGGCAGCCACCAGTGGCCAGGTGAAGGCGGTGGAGCCGCTCCTGGACGCGGCCGAGCGCGCGCCCGCCGACTCGATGGAAGAACCGTTCGAGCCTACCGCCGGCCGGGCCGCCAGCAGGCCGGTGAACCTCCCTGCGCTGACTACGCTGCTTCGGGGCTATCTGGCCAAGCTACGTGGTGATGCCGAGGGCACGGCCGCTCTCGCTTCGCGCGCCCTGGCCGACAGCCGCGAGGGCGAGTGGATGCTGAGCTACAGCGCCCAGGAACTTCTGGCCGGGGCCGAGTGGCTCCGCGGCCAGCTCGTGGCGGCCGAGCGCGCCTTCGCGCACTGCATCGCCGGTTGGCGCGAGGCTGGGCAACCTACGATGACCGCCTGGGTCAGCTATGAACTTACCCAGGTTCAGTGCGCCCAGGGATGCCCGGATGCGGCCGCCCGGACCTGCCGCCAGGAGCTGGAGATCACCGCACTGCCGACCCGGCGGCCGCTGGCGGCCGCCGGGCCGGCGTATGTGGGCCTGGCCGAGGTGGCCTACCAACGGGACGAGCTCGACACCGCTGTCCGGGACGTCACCGAGGGCATCGCGCTATGCCGGCAGTTCGTCTACACCCCGCCGCTGGCCAGCGGCCTGGCCACGCTGGCGTGGATCCGGCAGGACGGCGGCAATCCGGCCGGTGCGCTGGAGGCGATGGGCGAGGCCGCGCAGGCCGCGCTGGGCGCGGCCGGACTGATCAACCCCGTCCCAGCCCAGCGGGCCCGGCTGCTGCTGGCCCAGGGCAACCTGGCCGGCGCCGAGCGCTGGGCGCAGGAGAGCGGCCTTTACGCAGAAGACGAACCGTACTACCCCCGCGAGCCGGGATATCTGGTGCTCACCCGCGTGCTGCTGGCCCAGGAGCGGGCCGGCCAGGCGCTCGTGCTGCTGGATCGGCTGCATGCGGCGGCAGCCGCCCAGGACCGGACCGGCAGCATCATCGAGATCGGCGCACTGCGGGCACTGGCGCTGGCGGCCAGCGGCGATGAAGCCGGGGCGGTGACCGCCCTGGCCGGGACGCTGACGCTTGCCTGCCCGCAGGGTTACCTAAGGGTTTTCGCCGACGAGGGCCCGCCGATGGC